>JAHHJQ010000255.1 GCA_018680005.1 Bacteroidia bacterium
GCCTGGTATAGCAAGTCAGTGTAGGATCTTTTCCGATATTTCTTATCATTTCTCAGTAATTAAAACGGGATTATTTTCAAACATTTTCAGGACATCTTTCATCGTAAGATGGCTTCCTTTCTTTTCCGAGTTTTCTATCTCCTGTGCTGATAATGCTTTCTTAGCATTATCTAAATATATTTCGCCATGATTATTTGCACCAAATTCGATGGCTACACCTAGCTGATCGGCGTAGTACTTAGCGGCGGTTGCGATTGCAATTGATCTTTCCGGACGTCCTTCAACTGCTTCAATCGCAGCTAAACCATTCATGGACAATCCAACGCCACGGTCGCTGCCTACTTCCTGATAAGCCTGAATGGAATCCAAAATATATCTGCGGGCTGCATTCGTGTTCTTATTGGCTAAATAAGTCCATGACATTTCATTCAACACGCGAGCTTGTTCTGGCCGGTCTCCAACAGTTTTAAAAGCCAATAAGGCATCTTGGTATAAATCAATGGCCTTGTCCAAATTTCCGGCAATAAATTCGAGTAATGCCAGACCGCTCTGTGCACATCCTTTCCCTTCGTTGTCTTCAGATTTAATAAATAGAGATAAGGATTCTGAAAAGCTGTTTTTAGCACGCTCCAGGTCACCTCCAACCAAATTAAAAAGCCCGTTTTGCCACAATGAGAATCCTAACCAATAGTCATTTTGTAATTTTCTAAATCGAGCTATAGTTTCATCGCTATGCATTTTCGCCTTTTCGATGTCCTCAAACATATTTCCGAATCCCAGTCCAAAAGAACCTTTGGCCATTTCCAGATCATTATCTAAAATTTCAGCCATTTTATAGAGCCGAGCTGCTACAGATTTGCTTTGCTCCATCTCGCCCAGGGTAAAAGTAGCTACATGTAGACTAAATAATGCCATGCACTTACCGATGCTGGGATCCTGATTGTCAGTGGCTTCCAGAAAGGAGTTGATGTAGTCCTTAGCGGTATTGTGTTTGCCTGTTATATGCCAGTACATCCATAATTCTCCACAAATTTTCAATCCATTCTCTTGCGCATCTTCGCTGCCGGCATTGGCCTTTTCCAATAAATGATCGAGCGCTGATTGGATATTCGCTTCTTCCAAGGGACCTAGTTTCATGCGTGAATCTTGCTGAATACCCTGTGTTCCTTCGGATAGTATTTTGACAACTTCATAATAATGCTCCGCATGCTTTTTCAAAATGGGATCTGATTCTTCTGCAGCGGCTAATGCTTCCGAGGCAAAATCTTTCATGGTTTGCAAGAGTCTAAAACGACCACCAATATTCATTTTTACCACCAGGCCTTTGTCCATTAGGGATTCAATTTCGTCGAAGGCTAAAAAAGCAGCATCCTTATCCTCGTAGCAAACGTCTTCAATAGCCTCTAACGAGAAGCTACCAGAGAATACAGCAAGTCTACGAAAGAGCTTTCGCTCAGATTCACTGAGAAGGGAATAGCTCCAATCTATCGTTGCTCGCAATGTTTGGTGTCGCTCAGGAAGATCTTTTGAACCCGAAGTCAGGACGTCTAATGCCCGGTTCAACCGCTGTAATAATTTATTGGGTGGCAGAATTCGGATCCGTGCGGCGGCCAGCTCTATGGCGAGCGGTAAGCCATCCATCCGGTGGCAGATTTGTATAACAGCACTGGAATTTTCTGTTGTCAATTCAAAGTCTTTGTTTACTCTTTGTGCACAACTTACAAAGAGCTCAATCGCAGCATTATTGCGAAGAGATTCGATCTCAACTGGTTCCGGAAGGGGTAATGGATGCAAAGGATATTCGTGCTCCATTTTGATTTTTAGAGGCGTACGACTAGTACATAAGATTTTGAGATTTGGACAATTCGCTGACAGTTTGGCAATTTCCTGGCCTGCTAAAATCACATGTTCAAGGTTATCCAAAACCAGCAATGCCTTTTTATCAGAAATGACGGCTACGAGTCCATCTGCTAAATCCCGATTGGCAGCTTCTGTAATACCTAAGGCATTAGCAATACTGGGGATTACTTCTTTCGCATCCGTCAGCGTCGCCATCGATACGAAGACAATGCCGTCTGAAAATTCGGATTTTAAATGTTGGCATATTTCAATGGATATACTTGTCTTACCGATGCCGCCGGTCCCCGTTAGTGTAACGACCTGGTGCTTATTCAGTAATTCAACCAAGTCTTTCACTTCCTTATGTCTGCCTAATAATGGCGATTGTGGTGAGGGCACATGGCTTGATAATGAGGCCACTTTTTCACCTTTACCTTTTAAAAAATTAGGATCGGGAACTTCCACACCCTCCTCTGCTACTGCAAATATTTCAAAGGGTCTGTCCACGTTTTTTAGATTGAATTTACCCAGGGACAAAAACCCCCAGGACTGATTCTTTACCTGGTCATGCACGGAATCGGAAATCAAGACACCTCCCACATTGGCGAACGATTCGATACGTGATGCAATGTTCACAGCATCCCCTATAATGCTATCTTCTTCAACCACAATATTGCCTGCATGGATTCCAATCCTCAGAGGTACCTCAACAGGATTTTTTAAATCCCTTTGGATATCAATAGCGCATTTTACGGCTTCAACGGAATTGGAAAATATACTCAAGGTTCCATCGCCAAAATATTGTATGATTTCTCCATTATATTGTTCGTGTCTTTTTTCGAAAACCGCTTTATGTCGATTGCGCTTCTGTAAACCTAGCTGCTCATCTCGTTGCATTAATGCAGTGAAACCTACCATATCAGTGAACATAATAGCAGCTAGCCTTCTATTTAATTCCATATCTGTGCTTTGATAGCTTAAAATAGCAATGATTCGAGACTTCCTGAAAAGCGGATACTACAAAAATCCAACCTCTGAAGTCAAAATACCAGAGCTTACGCCAAGAAATGTATGTCCAGGAGAACCATGCTGACATAGATTACAATCACCGACATTATTGACTCATGTCATTGTACCCAATTTCCAATGCAAATACTTTTGGTATGAACCAAAACCATACATGTCATGATTGCAATAGATTTAAGAAAATTTGTACAGGAATATTGGGCGGCTATTAGTGGCAAAGCCAAGACCCTTCCGCTTCTTGATAAGTATATTAGGGATTCTGAACTGAAGAATCATATTTTGTCTTATGAAGTACCTT
Source organism: Bacteroidia bacterium (assembly GCA_018680005.1). Classification (GTDB taxonomy): domain Bacteria; phylum Bacteroidota; class Bacteroidia; order Chitinophagales; family Saprospiraceae; genus HDS-20. Next base: position 3,164 of record JAHHJQ010000255.1, read on the forward strand.
TCCCATGCTACGAACTATTTGCAGATGACTTCATTTGCGAAGATGACAAGATTGTCGTTCGTGCTCGGTTCAAAGGAACACATAAAGGTGATATGATGGGAATTGCCCCTACCGGCAAGACAGTTGAAGTTCCATTCTCTGTGATTTATCAAGTAGATGGTGAAAAGATTATTAAAAGCTGGTTGTTCATGAACCAAATGGAATTGATGAACCAACTCGGAATTGCTTCTGATAACTAAGAGAAAATTTCTCAATCTCCGGATTGCAGAAGTTCCCATAAATGATTATGACCGGCTCTTGTAAAAGGGCCGGTTTTTTTAAAAAGATTTATGTGGCTCCTACCAAACCATATTGCTTGACAATAATCCTTGCTTATGGTGATTATAGTCAAGGATTGATTTTCACCGTCGCAGTAGTTTCGAAAATAAATCTCGTCATGAAAGATGCCAAAGAGTTGACATGGGAATATGGGATTCCGTTTCTCAAAAACACCTTCATCCTTAAGAGCGTCGGCAAAGTTTTCGGTATCGCTATGTTGGCCATGTTGATCATCGTATATATCATCAACCTGATCGAAGGCAATCCCCGTGCATTCTTTATGATGCTACCATGGTTGCTCATGGTTTGTCTGCTTGTTGCAATCATCGCATTCTTGGCTTCATGGATTGTTCTGGGCAACAGGTACCATGTGCGATATACCATTAACGAAGAAGGTATTTGGATGATGGGCACGGAAGGTCGGTTCGATGGAGTAGCCCGCGCCACGGCTATCATCGGTTTTCTTAAGAAGAATCCTACCGTTGCAGGAGCAGGATTGCTCGCCAAAAATAGTGACGGTTATATGATCGCATGGAAAGATATTGGACATATTGACCATGAACCTGAAAAATCTAAATTCCAGGTGCGACAGTCTGCCCGAATCCAGATGCCCATCTTTTGTACAAATGAAAACTACCCACAGGTCAACAAACTGATCGATACTTACCATCCAACTTAAATATTGACCAATGAAAAATCCAATGAACAATAAATACAGATTACCTCTATTTGGGGGAATCTTGATCGTTGCCCTATTTGGCCTTTTCATCATAGGATGCAACAATAATCCCAAACCGGAGACTCGCTATCCATCAGCGGAAGCGGAGCGACTGCGACCGGAAGATCTCCCAAAGGATCTATTGCAGGCCAGGGAAACTTATCTGAAAGCATTTTCAGCATATACAGACCTCGCCACCGCCGGGGGAGAAGGTGATATTACAAGTCTACTTAAGGAATATCGACAAGCCCATGAAGCTTATCTGGACATCCTGGAACAATATGGCTATGATCAAATGGATTTGATGGGGTTGGATGAGGGATCTACTTATGAAGGTATTTCAGGTATTGAGGACATAGATGTACCTGCACCGATATCCACCAGTAGGTCAACCACGCCAAGCACAGTTTACTTTGATGGAGCTGCATGGGACAACTATCTGGATGCCATGGATGGGACCTATGAACATATATTTGACACGATTTTCTCACAGACTATTACGGAGGGGACAGAGCTGCTCAATGTAGAAGACCAGCTTACAATCCGCTTTGATCAGCCAATTGGTACTACACAGAAAGTCCTCATTCGAAAATTAGTAGAGCATTCTAATCAAATTACATATGATATTGAGTTGTCCAAAACACCTGATATTGGTGCTGAGGTTCAATTCAAATTAAAAAGTGGATTGAATGAGGTGGAGATGAACTACAGCGCTGAAACCAGGGAGAAGTATGTTTTTGAGGATCTGCCATTCACCTACGATTCGAAAACGGGCATTTTAACTGCCAGAGCTGAACACTTTAGCAATAAAAGAATTGATCTGACAAGCTGGAAGTCAGAGAAGAAATTCTTTGCAGATAAGCCGTATACATGGACCCGGTTCAAAAAGGATTGGATGAATGATCTGGCATTGGCCAAACTCTATCTGTTGCATGAAGTACCGCTCTGGG
>JAHHJQ010000283.1 GCA_018680005.1 Bacteroidia bacterium
GTCTTATGCAAATTTAAATGACAAACATCAGCATGGATTAATCCTGGACTTGTCAGGCCAACCTGCGCATTCATGTTTGCACCATCCATATATACCAACCCTCCATTGTCATGGATCATATCACAGATGGTTCTGATCTCTTCCTCAAAAACACCATGTGTTGATGGATATGTAACCATCAGACAAGCCAGGTGATCCTTGTGTTTATCAATTTTATCCTGTAAATCAGAAAGGTCTATATTTCCATGATCATCACATTTTGTCACCACTACCTGCATGCCACACATAACGGCACTGGCAGGATTCGTACCATGGGCAGACGATGGAATTAAAGTTACATTCCGATCAAAGTCCCCGTGTGCATCATGATAAGCTCTGATGGTTAACAAACCAGCATATTCTCCTTGAGCTCCCGAATTAGGTTGAAGTGAACAGTCTGCAAAGCCGGTTATTTCTGATAAATCCTTTTCGAGTCGATCAAATATTTCTTGATATCCTATGGCTTGATCAACAGGTGCAAATGGATGAATGTTAGCAAATGAAGACCAGCTAACAGGCATCAATTGAACAGCAGCATTCAGTTTCATCGTACAACTTCCCAAAGGAATCATGCTATGGACGAGCGATAAATCTTTGTTTTCAAGACTCTTGATATATCGCATGAGCTCGGTCTCCGTTCGATAATTATCAAAGGTAGGGTGACTCAAATAAGATGAGGATCGATGTAAACTGGATGGAATTTTCGCTTGGATCCCATTACTTGGTATCACGATAGGTTCCTTCTGAAGAGCAATCTGAAATATACCAACGACCTCATCAATATCTTCGATAGAGGTTGTCTCGTTGAGCGCAATTCGGATTCCATTACGTGTGTATCCAAAATTTACACCTTCTTCAAGCGCGACATCTTGTACATTTCGGATTTCTTCATCCGATAATTGGATAAATAGCGTATCAAAATAGGCTTGGTTTTGAGGTTGAAGACCCAACAATTTTAACCCTTTCTCAAGGTGGATAGCCAACAAATGTATTCTGGTTGCAATGGCCTTTATGCCAGAAGCACCATGATAAACCGCATACATACCTGCCATCACTGCCAGAAGTGCCTGAGCAGTACAAATATTTGATGTTGCTTTTTCTCTTTTGATATGTTGCTCTCTTGTCTGAAGAGCCATCCGTAACGCAGGATTATCATCTGCGTCCTGTGACAATCCAATTAGTCTACCCGGTATCTGTCTTTTATAGTCTTCTAAAGTTGCGAAGTATGCAGCATGAGGCCCACCATATCCCATAGGAACACCAAAGCGCTGTGTATTGCCGACCACGATATCAGCACCCCACTCTCCGGGAGGTTTCAAAAGTGCCAGAGACATCAGATCAGCGGCCACTATAGTCAATAATCCCTCGGATTTTATGTCAGATACAAATCCCTGGTAATCCTCAACTGACCCATTTATAGTTGGATATTGTAGTATACAGGCAAAATATTCCTGATTTGCTTTAAATGAAGACCATTCTCCGATTTCAATTTCAATGTGTAGATATTTCGCCCTTGTCCTTAGAACATCTAGAGTTTGCGGAAGAACTCCATTATCGACAAAACACTTTTTAATGAGATCTCCTTTGTTTCTTCGATTTTTTACATTGAATGCCATGATCATACCCTCAGCCACAGCGGTTGCCTCATCGAGTAAGGAAGCATTGGCAATCGGCAGGCCCGTTAAATCGCTAACCACCGTTTGAAAATTCAACAACGCCTCTAAACGCCCCTGGCTGATCTCGGCCTGATAAGGTGTATACTGCGTATACCATCCGGGGTTTTCAAAAATATTCCTTTGGATTACGGGAGGAGTGATGGTGGGATAGTAGCCAAGACCAATATAATTCTTGTATTCTTTATTCCTTTGTCCAATCTCCCTGAGCTCCTGCAACAGCTCAAACTCTGAAATAGCCGGAGCTATATTCAATTGATCTTTTCTCCTGATTTGAGAAGGAATGGTTTGGGCGATCAAATCTTCCATGGAGTCAACTCCGATGGCTTGGAGCATTGCTGACTCATGCTTACGATTGATGCCAAGATGCCGATCAACAAAATGATCGGTATAAGCAAATGGTTTCATATCTCCGATTGGTTTAGCTATTTCTAAAGAGTAAAACAACATTAATACAAAATTAATGATGCCTTGTTCTTTCAGGCGCTAAGATAAACCAAATGCCTCTTTTACTTGATCAACCATGTCTAGTTTTTCCCAAGTAAATGTCTCAACCTCCATATTTTTGATTTCACCGGAGCCATTGCAGAATTCTACTGGTTTGGTCTCGGATTTTCTGCCCATATGACCATAGGCAGCTGTTTCAGAGTAGATTGGGTTTCGAAGTTTCAGTCTGCTTTCAATCGCGTATGGTCTCATGTCAAATAGGATAGCTACCTTTTCAGCGATTTCACCGTCAGTTAGCCCAACTTTTCCTGTTCCATAGGTTTGGATATAAATATTCGTTGGTTCAGAAACACCAATAGCGTAAGATACCTGGACCAAAACCTCATCACATACTCCCGCCGCTACCAGGTTTTTTGCGATATGCCTTGTTGCATAGGCTGCGGATCTGTCCACCTTGGAGGGATCTTTCCCAGAAAAAGCACCTCCTCCATGTGCACCTTTTCCACCATATGTATCCACAATGATTTTTCTCCCTGTAAGTCCGGTATCACCATGTGGTCCACCGATCACAAACTTACCTGTTGGGTTTATATGATACTTTATCTGACTGTCAAATAAAGCCTGAACCGAAGGCTGTTGTTTCGCCACTACTCTTGGGATTACAATTTCTTTCACATCCTTTCTGATTTGGTCCAGCATCACATCATCAGAGCTAAAATCATCATGCTGTGTTGATAAGACTATGCTGTCTATTCGAACGGGCTTATTATCATCATTGTATTCGATGGTCACTTGAGACTTGGAATCAGGTCTCAGATAAGTCATTTCTTTACCAGCCTTTCTGATCTCCGCCAATTCCTGAAGTATTTTATGGGATAAATCCAGTGCAAGAGGCATATAATCCTGGGTTTCATTAGTAGCATAACCGAACATCATTCCCTGATCTCCTGCTCCCTGATCTTCCGGATTTTCTCGTTCTACACCTTGATTGATATCCGGGGATTGTTCATGAATGGCCGAAAAAACACCACATGAATTAGCCTCAAACATGTATTCTGACTTGGTATACCCTATTTTCTTAATTACATCCCTTGCGATTTGCTGTACATCGAGATAGGTTTTAGTCTTTACCTCTCCGGCTAATACTACCTGCCCTGTGGTAACCATAGTTTCACATGCTATTTTAGAATCAGGGTCAAACGCTAGAAAATGGTCAACAAGTGCATCTGAAATCTGATCTGCAACTTTGTCTGGATGTCCTTCTGATACTGATTCAGAAGTAAATAGATATGGCATAAAAACTTACAGGTTTTTAACGGTTTTCTAATGGCCGCAAATGTATGAATGTTTCTAATAATATTTAACGCGATGAAAAAGGAAGTTGCGATCGATAATTTCTCTCTCTGCCTTACTTTATTTGGCATTCGATCATCATCTGATCTTCGATATATCCTTCCAGTTTGTCGCCTATCTGTAAAGGACCTACACCTGCTGGTGTTCCAGTAAATATGATATCCCCTTGTTGAAGCTTGAAATACTTTGAAATATGAACAATCAGGTTATCGAAATCAAAGATCAGATCATCCGTATTTCCGCTCTGCACAACACCACCGTTCAATTTGGTTTCGAAATGAATGGGGCTATCCTTATTCGAGTCAAAATTGATGAATTTGCTAATCGGGGCACTATTATCAAAACCTTTGGCAATCTCCCATGGATGACCTTTCTCTTTACATTTAGCTTGTAAGTCTCGGGCTGTTAGATCAAACCCGAAAGCAATCTGATCATAATATTCATGAGCAAATTCAGGCTGTACGTGCCGCCCATTCCGACAGATTTTTAAGACAATTTCGCCCTCGTAATGCAAATTTTTTGTGAAATCAGGGTAGTAAAATGGTTTGTTATTGACCAGTAATGCGGAAGGTGGTTTCATAAATACCAAGGGCTGTTTGGGAACCGGACTATTCATTTCCTTAGCGTGATCCACATAATTACGCCCTATACAAATGATTTTCATATCAGAATTTAACGTTTAGTAAGCCAACCAGATCCTTCACCTCCTTCAGCGTTTCCTGAGCACGCCGTCTAATTTCTGCGGATGCCTGCTTGATTTCATATTTGACCTGTTTTTTATCAGAGATGATCTCAGCCTTTCGTGCTTGAATTGGTGCACTTACTTCTACGAGTGCGTCTCCAACAGTTTGCTTTAGATCAACATATTTCAAAGAACCTGAGGCCTGATCTAGTATCAAACTATCATAAGCTTCATCCTTGCCGCATGCCTTGAGCAATGAGAATAGATTCGCTACCCCGGGACTCATCTCTCCATCTGGTGCTTCACCAGTATCCGTAACGGCCGATCGAATTTGTTTCCTAATCTTATTAGGATCGGCAAAAACATCAATGTTGTGTTTATCGCCTAAACTGGCACTCATTTTCTTGTTTGGATCTGCGGTAGACATCACTTTAGGAACCTCTGTGTATAAATCTTGAGGTGCAATGAAATATTCTTTTCCTACGACATAATTGAACTTTTGAGCAATGGCCCTGGAAAGCTCAAGATGTTGCTCCTGGTCCTTACCCACCGGCACAAAATCGGCCTTGTATATCAGGATATCAGCTGCCTGCAATACTGGATAATAAAAAAGCCCTGTAGATATAAAATTGTCCTTGGATCCCTCCGTAACTTGTTGACTCTTATCCTTAAATTGCGTCATTCTGGTCATCAAACCATATGATGTCACGCATCCAAATATCCAGGAAAGTTCAGCATGTTCTGGTATCAGGGATTGAATGAATAGATTTTCCTTTTTCACACCACAAGCCAATAAATTGTAGGCTACTTCCCATGTCATCAACCTCAGCTTATCTGGTTTAAACGGCATGGTCATAGCGTGGTAATCAACCACACCATACAAACAATCTTATTGTTCCTGCAATTTTACCCAATTCTGGACTGCTCCAAAATATCTTCCAAAGTGAAGATTCCCCGTTGGTTGAATACATGATAATACTTGCTGACTCACAGATTCGGTTTTTCAATGATTATGAAACGGCTATTGCAGATATTTCTACGTTGACATATTTTGGAAGATTGCCAACTTCCACTAATTCTCTAGCTGGGGCAGTGTTTTCATCAAAATATTCCGCATACACTGCATTGATTCTGCCGTACATGGCCATATCGGTCACGAAGACCGAGCATTTCACAACATTGTCGTATGTCAAACCAGCTTTCTTCAGGATCTCTCCAAGATTCTTCATCACCTGATGGGTTTCAGCCTCAATGTCTTCCGTAATTAAATTACCTGTTGGTGGGTCAATGGCAATTTGTCCTGATATATAAAGTGTATTTCCGGATTTGACAGATTGGTTATACGGGCCTACAGGTGAAGGTGCAGTTGGGGTATTGATGATTTCTTTTGACATGGTATAGATGAATTGAAATAAGAAAAAGGTGAATATCAATAGATCAATTTAGAAATACAAAAAGCTCCTCACTTTGCAAATGGGAGCTTTTTAATGCATATCGTTTTGTACAGCACTTATCTATTCTCAGCTTTCACCAAGATTTTACCTCTGTAATACAAATTACCATCTACCTCGTAAGCGCGGTGCCTTAAATGCGTTTCCCCAGTATTTGGACATGTAGAATAGTTGGGAGTATCCAACTTATAATGCGTTCTACGCTTTCGCTTACGTTGCTTCGAAATTCTACTTTTAGGATGTGCCATTGTATTGTCTTTTTATTTCTTCACTTCTAAATTTTTCAATTCGTCCCATATCCCCGAATCACCAGTATTGATATTATTAGATTCCAGTTTCTCCAGAGCATTAAGATCGCATGGTCTTGGAT
>JAHHJQ010000304.1 GCA_018680005.1 Bacteroidia bacterium
ATGATGCACCCAATGTTGTGTGTGATCAATTTACCGTAGTACCCTTAGGCGTTGACGGGACTGCACGTGTACAAGCACTATCCTTTGATGATGGGAGTACGGATAACTGTGGTATTTTGAATTATGAAGTTTCTCGGATGGCATCAGATTGTGGCCCTGAAACCGATTTTGGCCCACATGTGGATTTTTCATGTTGCGATCTTGAAGCAGGTCCGGTAATGGTAGCCTTGAAAGTGACAGACGGCGCTGGTAAATTCAATATCTGCATGATCGAAGTTACTGTTCAGGACAAAGCAGCACCAGTAATTTCCTGTCCACCTCCAGCGGATCTAGATTGTGACGAAGACTACAAGAATTTAGCACTTACCGGCCTCGCAACGGCTGAGGATAATTGTGTCGTAGATAGCATATATTTCGTTGATGATGAAGAATTGAATAATTGTGGATGGGGTACAGTCACACGGAAATGGATTGCCAGAGATAAAGCAGGGAATGAGGCAGAATGCTATCAAACGATAACGATTACCAATAGAAATCCATTTGTAAGCATGGATATCACTTGGCCGGAAAATTACACGGCCACTGAATGCGGAGCTTCCATATTACCAGAAAATCTACCAATACCAAATGCAAGACCGATATTGGATACTTTGCCATGTGATAATGTTGTTACGGATTATCATGATTTGGCTATCGGTGATGATGGAGGAGCAGCTTGCTATGTAATTCATCGTGAGTGGACGGTGACAGATCTCTGCGTATATGACCCGAACGATGAGATGTCCGGCGGACAATGGACAATGGTCCAACAAATATTTATTGTTGACAATACGGATCCAATATTTATTAAAGGAAATGAAGATATCGACATTGAGATAGATGGAAATTGCGTCGATATTCCTTATACAATTATGGCGGATGTGGAAGACTGTTCTCCCAATCTGACTTATTCCTACGAGGTTGATCTATTCAGTAATGGAACCAATGACTATAATGGTATTGGGCAAATGAAAGAGCTGGATTTTACCGCTGGATACCATGAAGTAAAATGGACTGTGACAGATGGTTGTAGCAACGAGGCTACGGCAACACAGACACTTTATTTTAAGGACATAAAAGCACCTACTCCTGTGTTAGAGGCCCTGTTCGTTGGATTAATGCCCATGCAGGATGGAGGGGAAGTGGATGTAAAAGCCAGAGGATTTAATAGCAGTAGTACGGACAATTGTACGGAAGCAACAGCATTGCGCTTTGCATTTTCCGAGGACATTACGGATACAGTGCAAACATTTACTTGTGAGGATGTCGTGGGCCCATTTGAGATAGATGTATATGTATTTGACGATGAAGAAAACTGGGCTTTTGCAACCACGTACGTTGATATCCAGGATCAGAATGATGTCTGCCCGGAAGTAATGGCTAATGTCACCGGCATGATAACCACACCAGCAGGAGAAGAAATTAGTGATGTTACGGTGACTTTGGAGGGAGGTGCTACAGACCCATTTATGACCGATAATAATGGATTGTTTAGCTTCTCAGTAGTTCCAGGAGGTTCCTATATGCTTAAGCCATATAAAGATGTCGACGCCATGAATGGAGTATCTACGTATGATATGGTCTTAATGCAAAGACATATTCTTGGGTTAGCAGAATTTTCAGATCCATATACCATCATTGCAGCCGATGTAAATAAGTCAGGTAGTATTTCAACTTCCGATATGGTGGCTATGCGCAGATTAATACTCAATATCAACGAAGATTTTGGTAGCAACCAATCATGGCGGTTTGTTCATGCAGATTATGACTTCTCAGGTGACGATATCCTGACACAGGAATTTCCGGAGGCGTATGAACTAAATAGTATGAGTGGAAACATGGAAATCGATTTCATCGGTATCAAGGTTGGAGATATGAATGCTTCTGTTGATCCATCAGGTCTATTGGGTCAGGCTTCAAATGACGATCAGGCATTAGAGTTTTCGCTTGAGAATATCGCATTGAAAGCTGGTAACACATATGAAATTGCATTTAAGGCAAAAGACTTTAACGATATCATCGCATTCCAGTACACGCTGGAATTTGACCCATCGATAGTCTCTGTGAACCATATAGCATCCGGAGCACTAGAAATAACTGAAGAAAATTACAACATGTCAAGTGCGGATAATGGTGCAATTGCTACCAATTGGTATGATGCATTACCGGTTTCATTAAGTGATGAAGAAACACTGTTTACCATTACACTAAGTGCGCACGAAAATATCCATTTGAGCGATGCAATTGGTCTCGGAAGTTCAATGACGAATGCGGAGTCTTACAGACAATCCAGTTTCTCGAATCCGGTTCAAACTGGAACCACACTGCTTGATTTCTATTCAACAATAAAAGAGGCAGCGTTTGAACTAGGCCAGAATATGCCAAATCCGTTTAGCGATGTCACTACGATTGAGGTGATGGTACCAAGAACCTCAAAAGGATCTCTAGCTGTATTTGACCTGACTGGAAAAATACTAATGCAAGTAGACCAGGAGTTCTCCAAAGGAATGAACGAGATCATGATTACTTCTGATAGATTACCATCAAATGGAATTTATTACTACAAACTTTCGGTGGATGACTTTACGGATACACGGAAAATGATTGTGATTCATTAACAGAAAACTAATGTAGATCATCTGATTGCTCAATTTGCTGTCAGATGATCTACATCCCACTACCTTTTCAAAGTCTTTTTTAGAATCAACTAAACCATACTGAGTAAAGAGATCGGATTTTGAACTCCGGTTTTGGGATAATTGACCCTTTCCATTCATTTGGAAAGGGATTTTTTTGTTTAAATATTAATTTAGAAAAAATCATATGTAAAAAATACCTTATATTTGGTACTTATAAGCGACTTATATATTATAGATTTGTTGCATATGTACAATTAGGAGCATTTATATTCCTTCCGAAAACCGAGCTCCATTAGATTTTCCCAATCACCCGATTATGATTTGCAGGTAGACTGATCTGCGGATACAAGTTTGGACTATTGATACTGAATTGATGCTGTGCCTCAACGGCAAGCCTATCTATTTGTCAATTCCAACTTTTTGAAATTAGAATTAAGATTGCTCTCCAAGAGTGAGTGGTATACCTATTTGATATCCATAAATGGTCATCAAATCATGCTGATATGAAATAGATATTACCCCTGTTTTTATGTTGTGGTAGCTGGAAACAATTTGAACAAATAGCTCCAAAGAACGGGCACTATGACGAATTATACTCTTGTGAAAAGGCGAATCTTACACTTACAATCTTAAGAGGCAAAAGGATGATCAGGATCGAAAAACGGTCCTGATTCCCTTTTGTCAGTGTATCCCACCGATCACACAGGAGTTGCCTTTTT
>JAHHJQ010000316.1 GCA_018680005.1 Bacteroidia bacterium
GTCCAAAGCAGCACGGTAAGTGGCCTGATAAGTAGGTCGATAGATCCCATTGGTCATATCGTCTTCTCGAGTATACAATAACTTAACAGGTGCATTTACCTTTTGGGAGATCAGTGCCGCTTCCACCACAAAGTGGGCATATGCTTTGCGACCAAATCCTCCACCCATCCGGGGCATTTCCATTTCAATGTTTTCTGCTGGAATTTCCAGACTGGACGCCAGGGTAGGTATAATCAGAGCAGGTATTTGCAATGGAGCCGCAATCTTCACTTTATCACCTTGAACATGGGCGAAAGCGTTGAGGGGTTCCATGCAATTATGCGCTAGAAAAGGAGCTGAATACGTTCTTTCTATAACTTTTACAGCATTTCGAAATGCTGTATCCGGATTTCCATCTTTACGCACTACTTTTCCTGCTTTGCCGGCGAATGCTTTCATTTGCGAATGGTGAACTGCTGTTGATTCCAAGCCAGCGGGAATATTTCTTGTTTCTGGACCTCCAAACCCGTTGATGGTTTCTGAAGAAGCCTGGATAGGTTGCCATTCCACTTTCAATTTCTTTTTGGCTTGCATGACCTGCCAGGTAGATTTTCCGATTATAGCGACTATTTCAGGAAAGGCATTGGTATCAAAACCGCCTTTTTGAAAATCTTCCTTGAGACTTTTTATAGTGATCACGTCAACGATGCCAGGTATTTCTTTGGCTATAGTGGCATCCATTGATTTCAACGTCATTCCGAATGCTGGAGGGTGTTCGATCATCGCAATCAGCATACCATCTGCCTGATAATCTGATCCAAACATCGGTTTGCCCATAACGATGTCATTGCCATCTACATTCTGTCTGGATTTACCTATGATCTTGAAATCCTTGAATTCTTTCAATTCAACTTGTTCAGGCACAGGGATATCGGCTGCACTCGAAGCCATTGAACCATATCCGGCTGACTGACCACTTGCTTTGTGATACAACATCCCGGCTTCCGTAGTAATTTCCTCAACAGGTACCTGCCAGGCCTGCGCTGCCGCTTCACGCAGCATTCTCTTAGCCGACGCACCTGCCATACGTAGTGGTTCCCACCTTGTCCTGATTCCCTGACTGCCCCCGGTAAACTGAAAACCATAATTCTGTGGATGGTACGGGGCTTGTTCCACAAGTACTGTCTTCCAATCAACATCCAATTCTTCTGCTACTAACATGGGCATGGACGTTCGGACATTTTGCCCAAATTCGGGGTTTGGAGTGTAAATCGTCACTACCCCATTATCTCCAATCTTCAGATACGAGTTGATCTCAAACCACTCCTCCGGCATTGCCATTATTTCTTCTTCAGTCCTGGATTGACAAGACGCCAACCAGCTAAATCCGAGCATCATTCCACCACCAGTTAAAGCGCTGGATTTCAAAAAAGAACGTCTGCCGATGGTTGTTTTTATTATGGACATGTGGTATGATTTAGGATTAGGGCCTGGTTATTTTTCAAAAACAATACTGACTAATTCAAATATAACTATTCCTCAACTGCCTCAATATAACCAATATTCACAGGTGGATATAGCAATGATATAGTCCCTTTAATACAGGTTCCAAGTCGGAAAGTTATTCGCGCATATTAAATTGCTTTGAATAATTTCAGAACCAGATTTTTCTTGCTTTCCGGAGTGAATTTCAAAATATACATAATGAGATCTTCCGAGGTTGGGTATATATCCGTTTTAGTTTTGATAAGCCCGTTCTTATTATTCCAATCATTGATGAAGGATTTCAAAGCCTGGTTGACCTTGTCTTCGCCAATATATTCTTGCAACTTGTTCATTGCTATCACACCTTTGTTATAATAGATGTGTTCCTCGTTTTCAACTAGATGCAGAGATGCTTCCTCTACTTTTGCCTTTTTCTTTCCATCATCATATAAATCTTGTTGGAGCGCAAGAAATTGATCCACCTTTGCCTGTGAAAATTGATGTTTGAATACCATCAAAGCTGAATACTGTGAGAGGGTTTCTAATACTAAATTTCGACCTTTGACATTGGCTGTTTCTAATTGCATGCCCCACCACTGATGTGCTACTTCATGCGCAGTGATAAAGAATGTAATATCTACATCAAAAGCATCGTCGATGTCCAACATAAAGCCAATAGATTCTGAAAATGGAATCGTATTTGGGAAAGACTGCGCAAATTCCTGATACCTCGGAAATTCAACAATTCTCAATTGATCATATTGGTAAGGAGAAAAATTTGTCGAATAGTAATCCAGCGAAGCTTTCATTCCATTTATCATACGGTCCAAATTGATGATGTGTCTCGGATGATAGTAAATCTCAAGTTCGACGGTGTCTTTATCAATCCGATTCTCTGGGTGCCATTTTTCTTTTCGGACTTTATATCGACCGGATAGCATGGCATAAAAGTTAATCATTGGCTCGGTGGAATGGTATTCGAAGTAATTACGATTTCCCTCTACCCTTTTATTGACCAATTTTCCTGAAGTAAGTGCGGTTTGATCATGATCAGTACCAATCGTAATGTTCATCCTAACACCATGTGAGTCACTTCCAGTCCTGGCCAGCTTGAGTTCATTAATATTGTCTAATGCTGCTTTTCCAGGTCTTGGATCTAATCCATATCCTTCACGAACAACTGTATCTGTCAGTTCATATTTTCTGTTATACCCTATTGTTGGAAATTCATTGTTTCGTATGAATGTGCCATTTTCTAAAACCGGACCTATGGATCCAGATGAGTTAAATCCTTTTGGCTCCAGTAATTGCTTAAATTCCATTGTAATGGATTCACCTGCCTCCAATGGATCAGCTAGCTTATAGATGATATATTCGAATGTTTGGTATTGGTCATCGATAGTTACCGAATCAGAAAAGAGTACACTTTCAAGCCTAATATCAGATTCAATCAATTTTTGAATATGAATCTCACTTATACCAAATTCTTCTTCATTCTTCAAAGTATAGGCTCCGACGAGGTCATAGGATCTTTCATCTGGATACAATTCTAAATGCAGGTTCGCCTCTATAATCTTTGGCTGCGGTATAAACTCAAATTGCTTTAGCGTTTTTTCATAATTGGCTCTATACTCTTGTTCTTCTTGCTCCGTCCAAACTTCATTCAATACATTGGTTTGATAAAAAATGAATGCTCCTATCAGGACGAAAGGTATGAGAATTACACCGACCAATATTTTAGTGTTTCTTGACAGCTTTGACCTGACTTTTTTCAGTCTGTGCATCAGTTTTACATCCACGCCCCTTGCCGCAATTAATGATGCCAACATCAGGATTAACAAACCGAACAGTAACCAATAAAACTTTGTCCATAAATAGGGGGCCATTGAATGACCATAAC
>JAHHJQ010000332.1 GCA_018680005.1 Bacteroidia bacterium
ACCTGGCAAAAACTTCAGGACACCATTAGGAATGGTACATTTATCAATATTGAAAATTCGGGTCATTTGGTGCCTTTGGAAGTTCCCGAAAAGATAGGGACCATGATCAAAGACTGGCTAACTAAACATTAATTTCTAGATAATATTTTGGATCATCTCAAAATCATAAAGGATATCAGGAATGGGAAATATGCCCCCCTTTATCTGTTACATGGAACCGAGTCATTTTATATTGATGAAATAGTAAAGGTAGCGGAAGAAGAAATTCTGGATGAAGCTCAGAAGGCTTTCAATTTTACAATGGTTTATGGTAAAGATGCCGACTCTGAATCTTTAGGTAATGCGCTCAGGAGATATCCCATGATGGCACCTTATCAATTGATAATTCTCAAGGAAGCACAAGATATGAGGACCCTCAAAGACCTTGAACCATACGCTGCCAATCCCAATCCAACCACAATTTTTTTCATTGCACATAAGTACAAGAAACTCGATGGCCGGTCTGCATTGATCAAACAAATAAAAAAGCATGGTATTGTCTACGAGTCCAAGGCACTTAGAGATTACCAGATGTCTCAATGGATTAGTGAATATATTCAATCACATGGTTATAAGGCAACTCATCAGATTACAGCGTTGATAGCTGAATCATTGGGTACAGATCTATCTAAGGTATCCAATGAACTTGAAAAACTCTTTATAAATCTACCGAGCGGGACAACGATAACAAAAGAAATTGTTCAAGCCCAAATTGGGATCAGTAAGGATTATAATGTTTTTGAATTGAACAAGGCCCTCGCATATATGGATGTTGTAAAGGCAAATAGAATCATCAACTATTTCATTGCTAATCCCAAGAGCAACCCCTTTATTCTTGTGAATGGAATGCTTTTTAAATTCTTTTCTGAAGTATATATGACGCACTATGCAAAAGGCCAGGGAGATCAGGCCGTGGCCAAGATTTTAGGACTTCCATATCATGGATTTGTCAAAGACTATCGGGAAGCTTGTCGAAACTATTCATTATCCAAAACTCAAAATATCCTTTCCATGATCGCCACATACGATCTCAAGTCAAAAGGCTATCAGAATGTTTCTACAGAGAATGGAGAGTTATTACGGGAAATGGTTTTCAAGATTCTGCACTAAACAAAACCAGCCCAATTTTTCAATTAAGCTGGTACAGTTCATGATATTCTCTTTAATAAGAGAGAGCATTATGTTTTCTCCGCTTCATCTTTCAATCAGTAGATCTTGGATGATTCCAAACATCTTCTTATAGTAACATAACGTTCCATCCCTATATGTTGGTTGTCTGATCTAGTCTTTTTTTCTTGTGGCTTCAAAAATTCCATTAGGTTGAATAAACTTCAATCCTTTCGTTGATAACTCGTCATCCGTCAACTGGAATGAGACTGAAAAGCCATTTAATCCCTTAAGATTGAATTCAGTATCCTTTTTTGGTACCAACGTATAAGTAGGTTGTCCCGGAACAGTTACAGTAAGATCATTACCAATGATTTCTACCGTGACGATCGTGCTATTCAGATCATATTTACCACACAGCAGGGTAAGGAATTCCGGATCCTTTAAGTAATCCGGTGGGAGTTTTGAAAACAAGATATCATCTACCATCGGATCCATTGAGGTTTTCAATCCTACTATTGCGCCATTCTTGTCGGAAACAAAATAGACCTCCAACTCACCTATTGGATCGACCTCTCCTTTGAATAATTCATAATGCCAATGGTTGATATCAGCTTCAAAAGTATAGTACTTCATATGCAGCTGTTCGCCTTTTAGCGTAATGATACAGTCGCCATAACTAGGATGTTGATAAGTTCCAGTGTAATCTTTTAAGTCATGAGTTGGGGATGTTCCTTCAACTCGCAGTTGCTCCGGATCTTCATCTTCATCTTCATCTTCATCGTTCTCGCTTCCGTATGCCCGGGTGTACCAGTCCTTGGGTTCGATATCCAGCAAAATATCTGTGGCAGAATGCGCCAGTATCGTGGGAATCCCAGTACCATTCATGTTTGTCAAGATGACCATGCCCAAATCATGTTCCGGAATCATAAATACAAGAGCAGAAAATCCATCAATATTTCCTCCATGCTGTACGATGTATTTTCCTTCATAGTTATAAATAAACCAGGCTAATCCATATGCACCATTCTTGATATTTGGATTGGCAGGATTTACGCCATATCGGCTCATATGAGGTTGATGCATATTTTGAACAATCGAACTGGATACCAATTCCTGGTCATCAACTTTACCCAATGCCAATTGGAAATTGACCCATTTCAACATGTCGTTCACATTACTATTGATGCTGCCGGCTGGTCCTATTGCATCGATGTTGCGATAATCCATAGCAATCACTTCTTCTTCGTCTTTTCTGTAGCCAATTGCAGCATTCTCATGGTTTTTTAATTTTTCAATGCTGAAATTGCTGTTCACCATGCCGAGCGGATCGAAGATCCTGGTCTTTGTAAATTCCTCCCATGACATCCCACTTAGATCTTCAATAAGCACACCGGCAGTCATGAACATGAGATTTTGATATTGCCATTTTGTTCTAAATGGAGCTGATGGTTCCAAATGCTTTAGTTTTTGAAATAAAGCATCTCTTGAAAATCCAGTCCCATACCAAAGCAAATCATGTCTGGGTAACCCTGATCGATGGCAAAGGAGATCTATTGCGTTCATCTCCTGAGAAGCAAATGGATCCATGAGTTCAAATTCCGGAAGGTAAGTGCGAATAGGTTCTTCCCAATCCAGTTTTCCATCATTGACAAGTATGCCGAGCCCCATTGAAGTAAAAGCTTTAGATGAAGAGCCTATGGCAAACATGGTGCTGGCATCAGCATCCAATTCTCCTTCCAGATTTCTTTTTCCAAAACCTTCCGCCATGACCACTTTTCCATTTTTTACAATACCGAAGCCAATAGCCGGAACTTGTTGAAGTTTCCTGAGTGAGTCTGTCAATGCCTTTATTCCCTCAATTTTTTCAGCAATAATGGCATCATCTATTCTCACAAAGACTAGCGGAAGTTCAACCCCGCCTTGAACAAACTTTCCATCCAACTTAGAAAAATCTGCGTTAAAAGTCCCACTATAACTGGCATTGCCAGGTACTTCCGGGAGTCGAAAAGACAAATCGCTTTCTTTGATTTTCAAATCGTCCAAGTTCATGCCCTTTACGCCCTGGAGCGGAATATCTAATGTGCCATTAAGTCCATCTGGAGTAGTTTCGATCTGGATTCTCATTTCCAGCTTAATCCCGTTGACATCCAGAGCGCCCTCAAAATTTCCACCGGCATCTTGAGCTAAAAGAAATATTGGCCCCAGACATAGAATGAAAACGGAGGTAAGTTTTGATAATATCTTAATCATTGCCTTTTGTTTATTGGTGATTTATACTTGAATCTAATAGAATTATTAACAATTCATATAGCCATATCGAAGAGTCTCTGTAGTGGTGGATAAATTCATTCTTTGCGAAGGATATCTACATTTATCCATTGATCTGAAATGATCGTAGAAATCATGAGAAAATTGACAAAATAATTTTCGATAATGCGTTTATACTTCTATGAAATTCAGAATTCGAAAAAGGTACATTCTTTTATTACTAATCCTCTTGGGATTTGTATTTACCGGTTTTCAAGAGTTTAGACACATCAATTCTGGTGTAAGTCGATCAATTGGATCTGTTCGAAACGGTCGTCTTGAAAATGGCTACTTGCTCCCTTATAAGGCTCGAAATTTTGATTACTTCAGTCCAATAAGCTATTATCTTTTGGATAATGCTTATGTGCATTCTAAAGTCTACTATACATTAATTCAGGCTTTTGAGGAACTTGAGCAGAAAACCCCTGATAGAGTCTATTCGTTAATGGAATGCTCTCATAGAAATGGTGGACGTATACCCATACATCGCACGCATATGAATGGACTTTCTGTAGATTTTATGGTACCCAAAGTACGCAATGGTCAGCAGATTAGGTTGTGGGATAAGCTTGGGATATGGCACTATGCCCTTGATTTTGATCCGGATGGAAGATTATGGATCGATAAGAAAACAAAGATTGATTTTGACGCTATGAGCAAAGCTATAATCACCATTGATGATGCGTCCAGAAAAAATGGACTGAAAATTCGAAAGATCATATTGAAGGTCAATCTAAAAGACAATTTGTACGCAACACAGGCAGGGCAAGAAATTCGGAGAAGGGGTATCTATATCGTCAAAAGACTAGCAGAAATTGTTGATCGTGTCCATGATGATCACTTTCATATAGACTTTGAAGAAATCTAAATCATCGCCCACCATTGGCTTGCAGATCTGCCAGACACTGGAAATCCAAAGTAGGAGGAGTTATACGTCCTGATAGAACATCCAAGACCGCATCTGTTCCCAATTTGTAATAGTTTAAGCAGTCAGAAACATCACAATGTCTTGGATGTAGCTGATCTTCATGCTCACTTTGCATTGGTGAACCCAGATTGGTCAATCCGAGTAGATGACAAAATTGGTGTTGTATAACTGTGGATTCAGTCAAAGACTGCTCTGGATCAGTACTATTATTACTCAATTCTTGAATTGACTTTTGAAATATTGCAAAGGAAGTATTTCGATAAGCCGAACCAAATTTGATATCTGCGCTGGAATCATTGGCTGATGGCCCATCCAGAAAAATTCCCCATATAGCCATCTGACCTTCAGAATTGAATTGGGTCCTGTAGTTGTCTTCAATTGCTCTGATGTCATTGATATTGTAGGACGAATTGCCCAAGGGCGAGATAGGTTTTAAATTGATAGTAATACCATCAGGTTTGAAGATTCGTCCTTCAAGGAATAGCTTCATTTGCTCTATTGCGATGTTCGAAGGAGCAAAACCATCCATATATACCAGTTCAATTACAAGGCTGGTAAATTCATCTCCAGAAAGTATTTCTTTGGCTGTATAACCTGTAATCTGTTGATTATCAACAATGTTATTGTTGTTGTTCTGATCATCTATGGTCTCCCCATCATCTGTTTTGATACAGGAATTGAATGATAGAATTAGAATCAATAGAAAACCAAATGGATATGATAATTTCACAAATTCAAGGTCTGAGTCAAAAGTGCATGAAGAAAATCATTCTTCAATTGAATAGCTAATTATGCGCAACTATTTGATTAGAATTAACCTTTACAATAATCTTGCATTGTTGGAACAAATTCCTATACCTTTAGAGCATGCAAAAAAATCGAACATATTGGTGGCTTTGGAATGGTATTAGTTCACAAACTGTGGAGTGATAGCGTCGTAGCCTGTATGTAGATTCAAAACGGCTTGTCGATCACTCGACAAGCCGTTTTGAGTTTTATCCTATTTGGATGAGCGATTATAAAACACAATGTAACAAGCCACTAGTGAGATGAAAATCAATACAATCGTTAAGAAAAAACTAGCAGATGTCTATACGCCTGTCAGTGTTTATCTCAATTTGAGAAAAGTATTCTCAAGATCAGTTTTGCTAGAAAGTAATGACTTTGCCAGCCTGGAGAATTGTCGCTCTTTCATTGGTCTGGATCCGATTGCCGGATTTGTCGTTGTTGATGGAATCGTATACCTGCATCATTTTGATGGATCAGTAGAAGATATTGAGGCTCCCAATGTTGGTGATGTGTCAGATCACTTTCGGAAGTTTCTGCAAAGTATTGAAGTGGATGGAGAATTACCAAAAAGTATGATTAACGGACTCTTTGGACATACCAATTTTGAGGCAGTCCAATATTTCGATTCCTTGAAGTTTAATCCTGACAAGAAGAAAATTCGCATTCCGGATATGCAATATTGGGTATACAGGCATATTATTGGTTTTGATCATTTCAAAGACGAATTGTTTCTGATAGAAAATATACCGGATGGTCAGCCAAGTCAAATGAAGACGATTGAGGCTTTGATAGACCTGCATACCACGGAGATGCCATCCTTTAAAATAGAAGGGGAAGAGACCAGTAATTTAAGTGACCAGCAATTTAAAGATCTGGTGACTGCCGGCAGGCACCATTGTCAAATAGGTGATGTTTTTCAAATCGTATTTTCACGTCAATTTCAACAGAAATATGTAGGTGATGATTTCTCCGTTTACAGAGTACTCAGATCTGTCAATCCATCACCATATCTGTTCTATTTTGACTTTGATGGATATCGTCTTTTTGGATCAAGTCCAGAAGCCCAAATGATCATCAAAGACAATGTGGCTACTGTCAATCCTATTGCAGGAACCTACAGAAGAACCGGCAATGACAAAGAAGATGCGCAAAAGGCCAAAGAACTGACCGAGGATCCCAAAGAAACAGCAGAACATATTATGTTGGTCGATCTTGCACGAAATGATTTAGGAAGGCACAGTACTGCTGTAGAGGTCAAAGATCTCATGAATATCGAGTATTTCAGCCATGTCATTCATCTGGTTAGTAGGGTTGATGGTCAATTGGAAGATGATACAAATCCTATTACCGTATTCGGGGATACATTCCCGGCAGGTACATTATCAGGGGCTCCAAAATACAAGGCCATCGAATTGATTGACCAATATGAAAATCAAAACAGATCATTTTACGGAGGTGGTATAGGATTCATTGACTTTAATGGTGAAATGAATCAGGCTATCCTCATAAGATCCTTTTTGAGTAAAGACGATACGCTGCATTATCAGGCTGGTGCTGGCATAGTGGCAGCAAGTCAGGAAGAGAGTGAACTTCAAGAAGTGAACAATAAATTAGGGGCATTGAAAAAAGCGCTGCAGGAAGCCGAGCGTATGGCCAATTTATAATAAATAGACTATGAAGGTTTTAGTATTAGATAACTACGATAGTTTTACATACAACCTGGTTCAATATATTCAGGAGATTCTGGGGTATAAAGTTGATGTGTTTCGCAATGATCAAATATCTCTGGAAGAGGTGGAAAAGTACGATGTTATCGTCTTATCACCAGGTCCTGGGGTGCCTTCCGATGCCGGAATTATGCCTGAATTGATCCATAGATATGCAGCTAACAAATCCATTCTGGGTGTTTGCCTGGGGCATCAGGCTATTGGGGAAGTTTTCGGTGGAAGTATTGAAAACCTGGAAAATGTCTTTCATGGAATCGCCACTCCAATTACTATTACAGATGAGGATGATCCATTATTCAAAGGATTGGATAAAGAAATTGTAGTGGGTCGCTATCATAGTTGGATTGTAAAGCAAGAAGGTTTACCAGACTGTTTTCATGTTACGGCTGTGGCCGAGAATAATGTGATTATGGCCATATCTCATAAGTATTATCATGTAAAAGGCATGCAATTTCATCCCGAGTCTATTATGACCAAGGATGGAAAACAGATGCTTCGAAACTTTTTTGCTGAAGCTAAAATCCGCATTCAGGAGAATAAGTTAATCGCATAGACTATTTCACGATGAAACAGATATTAAACAGACTTTTTGATGGTGAGCTTCTTTCTAAAGGTGAGGCGGAAAAAATCCTGCTGAGTATCGGTAGAGGTGATCAGGATCCATATCAGATTGCTGCGTTTCTTACATGTTTTCAAATGAGACCTATCACGGGCCAGGAACTATCCGGTTTCAGATCTGCAATGATCCAACTGGCAAAACCTGTTGATTTGAGTGGATACGACACTATCGATCTTTGTGGTACTGGTGGAGATGGCAAGGATACTTTTAATATTTCCACGGTCAGTGCATTCGTAGTTGCCGGAGCAGGATACAAGGTAGCTAAACATGGAAACTATGGTGTTTCTTCCGGTTGCGGTTCTTCAAATGTTTTGGAACACCTTGGATATTGGTTTACAAATGACCAGGATCGGTTAAGAAGCGATCTAGAAAATGGGAATTTTTGTTATATGCACGCACAACTTTTTCATCCTGCTATGAAAGAAGTTGGGCCAATTCGAAAGGGTATGCAGGTCAAGACGTTTTTCAATATGTTGGGGCCTCTATTAAATCCATCAAAACCAGGAAGGCAAATAACTGGGGTGTATAGTGATCATCTGATTCCCTTGTACAAAACAGTTTTTGAAGATATTGGAAGCGAGTATGCCATCATCCATTCGGTAGATGGTTATGATGAAATTTCATTGACAGGCGATTTTTTAATCGAATCCAAAAAAGGAACTCAAAAGCTTCAGCCAGAAGAAATCCATCTCCCAAGATTGGATAGGATCGATCTTTATGGTGGTAACACTGTTGAAAAAGCAGCTGAGATATTTGTAAATATTCTAAAAGGAAATGGGACTGAGGCACAAAATGCTGTTGTGGCAGCTAATGCTGGATTGGCCATTCAAAGATTCAAACCAGAAATAAGTTTAATTGACTGTATAGCAGAAGCTAAGGAAAGTATTATGTCACTCAAGGCATATGATTGTCTTAAAGCTGTTGCAGATTAGAAACTACTAAATCCATCATTTATGGACATTTTACAAAAAATAATAGATCACAAACACAGAGAAGTCAAAGAGCGGAAAGGGCTTTATCCAATCGCTCTACTTGAAAAAAGTATTTACTTCGATACGCCTTGCGTATCGATGACTGATTATTTGCTCCGTGATGACAAGTCAGGCATCATTGCTGAATTTAAAAGAAGATCTCCCTCAAAAGGTGATATCAATCCTTATGCTTCGGTGGAAGAAGTTTCTATCGGATATATGCAGGCCGGAGCAAGTGGATTATCAGTTTTGACGGATTCAGAATTTTTTGGAGGTAAGAATTCAGATTTGACAACTGCCAGAAAATTCAACTTTTGTCCTATCCTACGCAAGGATTTTATAATTGATGAGTATCAAATCCTAGAAGCCAAGTCCATTGGAGCTGACGCTATACTGCTAATAGGGGAGTGTTTGGAAAAGGAAAAATTAGCCACACTTGCCACTACAGCAAAAGGCTTGGGCCTTCAGGTATTATTTGAAATCCATGGTGTTGAGCAATTGACTAAGCTGACGGATGACATAGATATGGTAGGTATTAACAATCGAAATCTAAAGACTTTTGAGGTGGATATTCAAAATTCTATAGAGTTGTCGAAAGGCATACCGGATCAATTTGTAAAAATCTCTGAAAGTGGAATCAGTGACCCTAGAACAATAGTTGAATTGAAACAAGAAGGATTTCAAGGATTCCTTATAGGTGAGTGTTTTATGAAGACTGATGCACCGCACAAAACTGCGATGAAGTTTGTCAAAGACATGCACCAGCACGAAATGCAATTGTCATGATTACCAAAGTCTGTGGCATGAGAGATGCTGAGAATATTCGGCAATTAAATTCAATCGCAGATGTAGATTGGATGGGTTTCATATTTACAAAGAAATCCAAAAGATATGCTCTGGAAATCAAAGGTTTTGAGGCAGTTACCCATAAAAAGAAAGTAGGCGTTTTCGTGGATGCCAATTTTGAAGAAATCGGGAATGTGATCAACAGATATGACCTGGACATTATACAATTGCATGGATTTGAAACACCAGAATATTGTGATCGACTTAAAGAAGAACAACCACAAATACAAATAATGAAAGCCTTTAGAGTGGATTCCGATTTTGATTTTCTGATCACAGAAGACTATCAGAATTCGGCTGATTATTTTCTATTTGATGCCAGGGGAGCAGCTGCAGGAGGCAACGGGATTCAATTTGACTGGGAAATACTCAACAACTACGGCGGTGAAATTCCATTTCTTCTTGCTGGTGGCATACGTCCAGAATCTGTAACACTCATCCAAAACTTTAAGCATCCAAAATGGATTGGAATTGACATCAATAGCGGTTTTGAGACCTCACCAGCATTAAAGAATATTCAATCTATTGAGAAGTTTCTAAATCAGATTAATAAGACGATTCAAAATTATATAAGATAAATGATACATCCAGCTACAAACTCCGCATATCAGGTCGATGATTTGGGATTCTACGGCGAATTTGGCGGGTCTTATATTCCGGAAATGCTATACCACAATGTAGAGTATCTCAGAAAGAATTATCTGAATATTATTTATGAAGATCAATTTCAAAAAGAGTTTAAGGATCTGCTAAAAAACTATGTTGGTAGACCAACACCGCTATATTTCGCAAAACGCTTGTCTAGTCATTTTGGAACGAACATTTGGCTAAAAAGAGAAGATCTCAATCATACAGGTGCGCATAAAGTCAACAATACCATAGGACAAATATTGTTAGCACAGCGATTGGGTAAAAAGAGAATTATTGCAGAAACAGGAGCTGGTCAACACGGTGTAGCAACAGCCACAGTATGTGCATTGAAGGGAATAGAATGCATTGTTTACATGGGGTCGGTAGATATTGAACGCCAGGCTCCAAATGTTTCGCGAATGAAAATGCTGGGTGCTAAAGTTATACCCGCTGAAAGTGGAAGTAAGACGTTAAAGGATGCCACGAATGAAGCTATAAGGGATTGGATCAACAACCCCGAGGATACACATTATATAATTGGATCAGTGGTTGGTCCACATCCCTATCCTGATATGGTGGCAAGATTCCAATCAGTAATTAGTGAAGAAATGAAGTGGCAGCTAAAGGAACAAATTGGGTCTGAGAATCCGGATGCGATTATTGCATGTGTTGGAGGAGGAAGCAACGCAGCGGGGGCCTACTATCATTATCTTGATAATGAAAATGTTCGTCTCGTGGCTGTAGAAGCTGCAGGATTGGGTATACATTCCGGAGAATCCGCAGCAACCTCCGTTTTGGGTACCAAGGGAATTATTCATGGATCAAGAACACTGCTGATGCAAACCGAGGATGGTCAGATTATTGAACCATATTCTCTTTCTGCAGGATTGGACTATCCGGGTATTGGCCCGCTTCATTCACACTTGATTCAGACGGGAAGGGCCGAAGCGATCAGTATTACGGATGACGAGGCTATGGATGCAGTTTTTCTCTGTAGCAGAAAAGAAGGGATCATTCCTGCCCTTGAAACCGCACATGCCATCGCGGCTCTTGAAAAAATGATCTATAAGGATTCAGATCATATCGTAATCAATTTGTCGGGTCGTGGAGATAAAGACCTGGGTACCTTCATTAAATACATTGCCGATCATGAACAGGATTAAAAGTCTATTTGAAAGAAAGCACTCTAATATTCTCAACGTCTATTTCACTGCAGGATATCCTAATCTTGAGGATACGTTCGAAATTGCCCTGGGCCTCGAAGGATGCGGAGTGGACATCATAGAATTGGGGATGCCCTATAGTGATCCATTGGCAGATGGTCCGACAATTCAAGAAAGTGGTTCTAGAGCTTTGAAGAATGGCATGACACTCGATATACTTTTTACGCAGATAGAGAAATTAAGAGAACAATCAGAGTTGCCTCTGATCTTAATGGGGTATTTCAATCAGGTGATGCAATATGGTGACAAGAAATTTTTTGAAAGATGTAAAGCTGTTGGTGTGGATGGATTGATATTGCCAGACTTGCCGTTGCATGTGTTCGAAAGGGATTACCACCAACTTTTCAAAGAATTGGAACTTACAATAAGCTTTTTGATCACTCCACAAACACCTGATAGTAGGATTAGGAAAATAGACAGCTTAACGACTGGATTTATTTATGTCGTATCAAGTTATGCAATTACAGGTGCTAAGAAAGGAATACAACCATATCAGATAGATTACTTCAAAAGAATAAATGCCATGGAGCTGTCCAATCCTAAGCTAATAGGTTTTGGGATTTCAGATCACAAAACATTTACCATCGCTTGTGAATATGCTGAAGGAGCGATCATCGGAAGCGCATTTATTAAAGCGCTCGGTGGACTTGGATCTTTACCAGAGCGTATCAATGCCTTTATTTCTAATATTAAAATGAAAGAAGAAATTAATAGCTAAATAATTACACCATGATAATACAACTGGAACCACAGATCAAAGAGAATCAACTTGAGGATCTCAATTCAAAATTGAGTGCTGTAGGATATAAAGGAAATCGAATTCGGACGCAGTATGGAGACTATGTGGTCAGTATTGGAAAAAAGGACTTTGATATAAGATCCATCGGTACAATGCCAGGTGTGAGAGATATTCATCGCGTATCCGATGCCTATAAGTTGGTTTCTAAAAAATGGAAAGTACAGAATACAGTCATCGATCTGGGGGATGGTGTCAGGATCGGGGCAGGTGATTTACAGATAATGGCAGGACCTTGTTCGATTGAATCTGAAGAACAGATCGAAACTACTGTTCAGCATCTAGTAGACAATGATATCAAAATCATGCGTGGTGGTGTATATAAACCAAGAAGCTCACCCTATTCATTTAGAGGACTCGGAATCCCAGGATTAAGACTCTTCCATAAACATTGTCAAAAGCATGGGATCAAAATTGTTACAGAAGTGATGATGGTAGAGCAGATCAAGGATATGATTGACTACATCGATATTTTTCAGGTAGGTGCCAGAAATAGTCAAAACTTCAATCTTCTGGATGCTTTGGGTGATGTGGACAAACCAGTTCTATTGAAGCGCGGTATCTCTGGAACGCTCAATGAATTGTTGCAAGCCGCAGAGTACATTTTCTCAAATGGTAATGAAAGGATCATGCTTTGTGAAAGAGGAATTCGATCCTATGAAGGAGCATATCGAAATACTTTTGATATTAATGCCATCGCCATGCTAAAAGAAAAAACACATCTTCCTGTAGTAGCTGATCCATCTCATGGTATCGGAGTTCGAAAATTTGTTGAACCTGTTGCACTTGCATCAATTATGGCAGGTGCGGACGCCCTTATATGTGAAGTGCATGAAACACCGGAAAAGGCATTCTCCGATGGTCAGCAAACCCTCAGTCACCAGGAGGCAATGGGGTTTTATAACCGATTAAGAAAGACTTGGAAACTAAAGCAAAGCTTCTAGTTTACATATTATCCAAAGCTGAAATATAAAGCGACCGCTCTTTGAATAAGGCTTGCTCTTCATCAGTAAAGCCTTTGAAAGAGACCATGACTTTTGTATTCGAGGATTTAGCAAAATGATACACAAGGCCCATATCTTTTTTTGCAAGCAAGGCATCTAACTGAGGATCTTTTTCATCAAACCACATTAAAGCTGAATAATGTTTCAGATCATGTAGAACCCCTTCTAACAGTCGCTTTAGGTTTTGTGCATGACCCGGTTTGAAATAAAATCCTTCAAATCCTAAAAACTTAAAATCTTTGGGATTCACAATTCGCTTCAAATAGGGCATATGAGGAATAACGCTCAGAGCGATTTTACCCAGAGTTCCCGGGAGGCTATTCAATACCCACTGTGCTTTATGCGGTTGAACGCCTGCTACAATTTCACCATTGATTTTATAGACATAATATGGGAGCTCATATTTTACGTCAAACAGATTGAATACATTATACTTTTGATAATAAGCTGCTAATGAAGACTTAAATTCGGGGTAAGCGTCAAAATCTTCTATCCTCTCCAGACCACCAAGGGATCTGGGAAATACACGGCTAAAGCCAATCGTTCGCACCCCCCCAATTTGCTTGAATTTTACAAATTCTATTAACCGATAGGATGACCTATTCTGTTCTTCAACAAAATTGTAAAACACGGTTGGTTTTTCCTGAACCTTTCGCATCCAATTCATTGAAATCACGCCGTACTTGGCTACAATACCCCGTCCCTGGAATTGTTCATCGGCGGCTAAATATCTGATATAGTAAGCATCATATGTCTTGTCGTTCAGTTTTAACTCCCTTTTGCTAAATAGAGATGTAACTGCAATCTGGCCATTAATTCGAACCACCAGAACGTTAGGATTTGTCATTCTTAATATGATCTCCCTTGTATTCTTGTGTTCGTACAAAGTCCCCACATAACCAAACTGTATCCTTGAAAGAAACTCAATCACCTCTTCAGATACATAATTTTCAAGTGTTATACTGCGGCCATTGCCTTCATAGAAAACTTGAGAAGATTCGGTAGCTTTAGACTTTAGCATAGACTGAAAATATTCGCTCTAAAGTAAAGCATAAGGTTTTGTACTTCAAAGTGATTTTCAAAGTATGAGATTCGATTGACATTAGGAAGCCAATGCAGATTGCTAAAAGATGGTATCAATGAATTTAGGAATGCCGGAGAAGATGATTTTCAAGAAGTATATCTTTTTAATTTTAGTCAGTGGATTTAGCACATGTTTATTGTCGCAGGAATATGACCTGGCCAAATTCAATAGAACCCGATTAAGAATCGAACGAAGGAGTATACAGGCCTTGGCCCTGTGGTCTGCCGGAAGCCTGGTGTACAATGGATTATCGACCAAAAATACCTCAGCGGAAGATCGATACTTTCATCAATCCAATGTGTATTGGAATGCTATCAATATGGGATTCGTATATGCCGGATTTCGACACGTTTTTGCTCAGGACCCATTGGAAGTTAGCATCTATAATTCAATACAGGAACAGAGAAAAATAGAACAATTGTTGTTTTTAAGTAGTGGAATGGACCTGGCATTCATTATGACTGGCTTGTATCTAAAAGAGAGATCAAAGGATAGCACAAATAAGGATAAGATTAATGGGGTTGGAAGATCTTTTGTTCTGCAAGGTGCTGTGCTATTGGGATTTGATTTAGTTCAATTGGTACTGCATAAATCAAATAACAAAAGATTGAAATCCTTAATTCGTGGGTTGCAATTTGGTCCAGGCGGATTAATGTTGAAAAAGCAGTTTTGAAACATGAACAGGCAGAAAGATTATCGCCCCGTATTGAATATTCCCAGCACAGATTTTGAGATTTTGATGGATCGAATTGCTTTAGGAATTATGACAGGGATTGTTTTATATAGTATGATTCACTATAGTTCCCTTCCTGAGACTATTCCTATTCATTGGAACGCCAAAGGAGAAGCTGATGGCTTCGGGAGTAAAAATTGGCTGCTACTGGAGCCATTGCTAAGCATAATCTCCTTTTTTGGCTTGGTCAAAATATGTGATTATCCACATAAGTTTAACTACATAGCAAAGCTGAGTGAGCAAAATGTAAGACAAGAATACATCAAAGGACGCAAGATGCTCCGAATGGTCAATATTGGCTGCCAGTTGATTCTTGGATTTATACTATATGTAACCGTACGTGCCGCTGCTGGCGGCGAGCAGAATCTTGGAAAATGGTTTGTACCTGCGGTCATAATCAGCGCCTTTTTGCCTTTGATATATACGTTGTTAACTTCTTCAAGGAATAAGGGCTCAAAGACTACTTAAGACGGTGTAGCCCCGGTGCATATGTTCTCTGAAGGCGTTGCATGATTTTTTTGAGAAATAGTTCGTCATTTTGAAAATCCAGGTCTTCCACATCAATAAGTATAATAGGAAAGGTATTGACTGTCTTAAAGTAATCAAGGTAAGCTTGTTGGATTTTCAGAAGATATTCAGGACTAATTTTCTTTTCAAAATCTCTATTTCGCTTTGCAATGTTGGCTAAAAGATGTTCCACATCGCGATAAAGAAATATTAGAATATCGGGCTCCGGAAAGTTTGATTTTAAGACATTGAATAACCTTTGAAAAAGTCTGAATTCTTCCTCCTCGAGGTTGTTATGTGCAAACAATAATGTCTTATCAAAGATGTAATCTGAAATAATTTGATTCGTGAACAAGCTTCTTGAAGCAAATTGTTCCTGGAATTGCTTATGTCTTTCTGCCATAAAGAAAAGTTCAACAGAAAAGGCATGGCGATCTGGGTTTTGGTAGAAAGCAGGCAAAAACGGGTTATCAGAAAATTGCTCCAGGATCAATTCGGCATTCAATCTATTACGTAAGATACTGGCCAGTGTAGTCTTACCGGCCCCTATGTTTCCTTCTATAGCAATGAATTGATAAGGAATCTCAATTGCACTCATGAATGTATTCAGTTCAAATAGACCTTTAATGGATCTGAACATGCAAAATACAACTCACGCATCGATTGATTGAGCTTTGGGTGTACATATTCCGGAGCTATTTCCAGAAATGGGACCAAAATGAAATTTCTATTGTGGAGATGAGGGTGGGGAACAGTAAGATCAGGAGACTCATAAATCAAGTCATCGTAAAACAGAATATCGATATCTATGATGCGCTCTTTCCATTTATCTTCTCTGATTCGACCCATTTCGCTTTCAATATCCTTCATGCATTCCAATACTTCTTCAACCGAAAGCTTTGTATGGATATATAGAATCTGATTGAAGAATACCCTTTGATTTTGTATGCCCCAGGCCTCAGTTTCATAGAGACTAGATTGCCTGATTACAGTCCCGATTCGATCTTGGATGAGTTGGTATGCTCGAGCAAGATTGTCTTTTCTATTGCCAATATTACTTCCCGTCGAGAGGTATAAAATATGTCCCTTAGACATTTCCGAATCAATTTATCTCATTGAAAAAGCCCGAAACAAGAACTTCGGGCTGGTTATTATTTATTCTTTGACCCTATAGCCTCCAAATATCGATTCAATTCTCTTTTCACCACTGGGAATAAGAAGAATAATCCGATCATATTTGGGAATACCAGGGCAAGTATCATGGCATCTGAGAATCCCCAAACCGAACTCATATCACCAGCAGCACCAATTACAACAAAAATGAGGAACAGTATCTTGTAACTGTACTCAGATCCTTTGCTCTTCCCAAAGAGATACATCCAGGATTGGGCACCATAGTAAGACCAGGATATCATCGTAGAGACAGCAAAAAGTACAACAGCAATTGTCAGGAATCCCGCTGCAAAAGGAATATATTTTGAAAAAGCCGCGGATGTTATTCCTGCACCTACAAGAGGCTGGCCATCTATGATCACTGCCCCGGTTCCATCTCCACCATAGACAAATTCCGCACTCCCTGCATTGAAAATGATAATAACTAAAGCGGTCATTGTACAAATGACTACGGTATCAATAAATGGCTCGAGTAATGCAACTAAACCTTCAGAAGCAGCAAATTTTGTCTTTACTGCAGAGTGGGCAATCGATGCAGAACCAGCTCCTGCTTCATTAGAAAAGGCCGCACGTTGAAATCCGACAATCAAAACACCAAACAAACCTCCCAATCCAGCTTGAGGAGTAAAGGCCTGGGTGAAAATTGCAGCAAATGCATCATCAATCAAAGTAAAATTGACCCCAAGAATATATATACATGCAAGGATATACATCAAAGCCATAAAAGGAACGATCTTCTCAGTTACACTTGCAATTCGCTTGATACCTCCAATAATAATTATCCCAACAAACACCATCATTATAATGCCAATAATTGTTCGGGCATTACCACCGGTCATTCCGAAATAACTTGCAATTTCCTGAGCTGCCTGATTAGATTGGGCTGCATTGCCTCCTCCAAAGGATGCTCCGATGCAAAGAAAGGCGAAAAGGCCAGCAAGGATTTTTCCAAGTGTAACAAATCCTTTGTCCTTGAGCCCTTTTGTAAGATAATACATGGGGCCTCCATATACAGTTCCGTCCTCTCCAATTTCACGGTATTGAACACCCAACGTACATTCCACAAATTTGGTCGACATACCAATCAGTCCGCATAAGATCATCCAAAATGTAGCTCCCGGTCCTCCTAGTGCAATTGCTAAAGCAACTCCGGCGATGTTTCCATTTCCAACCGTTCCAGATACTGCGGTTGCCAATGCCTGGAAGTGGCTGACTTCTCCGTCATGACCTTCATCTTTTATGGTGTCTACAAGATCCCCATCCACAACATTCACATTTACCGGTTCCTGTCCAGAGTGGTCATCAACATCGTCGTACTTACCTCTAACCACATTAATGGAAAGTGGAAACTTCCTGACATTTATAAATCCAAAGTAGATGGTAAAGAATGATGCTCCGAGGACAAGCAGAATAATGATGGTAGGTACGGGTTGTCCAAAAACGGCAGCTGATCCTGGAAAGTTATGTAATACTATACTTTGCCAAGCATTAGAGATTGGTGTAAATGCTTCGTTAATTCTTTCGTCTAAACCTTGCTCAGCAACTTCCTGTGCCTGTGCTACGATAA
The DNA here is from genome assembly GCA_018680005.1 of Bacteroidia bacterium. Classification (GTDB taxonomy): domain Bacteria; phylum Bacteroidota; class Bacteroidia; order Chitinophagales; family Saprospiraceae; genus HDS-20. The sequence continues at coordinate 18,054 of JAHHJQ010000332.1, forward strand.
ATGAAAGACTGGTAAACACAAACACCAGGAATGATCGAAATTTCATATTTGTACTGATTATTAATTGGAGTAATTGAAGATATTGCTAGGTTTCAAGCCCTTAAAGAAAAACCTATCTTTTGGCTTTCCCAAATCTTGCTTTCAGATTTTGTCTATTCAACACCGATTCGTTGGCTGACATTCGCTGTTAATTTGATGATTTGACAACGAAGAATTTCAATGGTTTATACAATTTGATTAGCTATTTTAAACTATCAATTTGATTATATCACAGATAATATTTAACAATCAATTAAGACATCTTTTTGAACAACTGAACAACGATGTATGTCTAAACATTTGAACTAAAATTTGCCAAAAAATAAAATTTTAAACATGAGTACTAAACTAGCTTTACTCTTCACGGCACTTATTGCCTTGTCATTTACTGTATCCGACATTGACAAACTCACTGTAGATATTGAACAAAGCACCGTCAACTGGATGGGCAAAAAGGTAACCGGAAAACATACTGGAAAAGTAGCTATCAAAATGGGAACTCTGGATTACAAGAAAGGAAAATTATTAGGAGGGGAATTCACCATGGACATGTCATCCATTGCAGTTACTGATTTGCAAGGAGGTATGCAGTCTAAATTGGAGGGTCATTTGAAGTCAGATGATTTTTTCGGCATAACATCACACCCTGAAGCCAAGATGGTAATTACTCAAGTGGATGATGCCGGAGCGGGCACATATGATGTAACCGGTGACCTGACGATCAAAGGAATCACGCATCCTGTGACATTTTCAACGCTGATTGCTGAAAATTCTATGGGTATCAGCGCTACTGCGAAAATTGTGGTGGATAGAACCAAATATGATATCAAGTATGGATCAGGAAAATTCTTTGATGCTCTTGGAGATAAAATGATTTACGATGACTTCGAGCTGAATATAAACCTATTGGCTACAAAGTAATTTGACAACAAAACGGGATGGAAAACAGTTATTTTATTAACTAAGATAAATTCCAAAATCCCGATTACCATATAAGCCGTTACCCTGCCGCCGCTGAAAAGCGGCGGTTTTATTTTGCCTTCTTTGGTGCAACCAATTCTTCATTCAGGAGTGTTTCTCCTCTTCTTTTCGGTTTGATGATCAGTCTGAGCGATTGGTCATAGGTAATATAATTGCTCACCCAATTTATAAATACAAACACTTTGTTCCGAGCTCCGATGAGTGACATGAGATGGACGATTAGCCAGATGATCCAGGCAAAAAATCCCTTGAATGAAACTTTTGGAAGATCGGCAACGGCCTTATTGCGACCTATTGTTGCCATGGAGCCTTTGTTTTTGTATACAAATGGCATAGGATCCTTCTTTCTTGATAGACGTATGAAGTTTTTTCCCAAACTCTCCGCCTGCTGCATGGCGACCGGTGCAACTTGAGCATGGCCTCTGGGATTTTCATCTGAAATCATGGCACTGATATCCCCAATAGCATAAACATCTGAGCATCCTTTGACGCTGTGATAATCATCTACAATTAGGCGTCTACCTCGGATAATGGATGCATCCGGGAATCCCGCGAATAACCTTCCGGTAATTCCCGCAGCCCAGATTACTTTGTCAGATCGAATCTTTCTTCCATCATTAAGTTGAACAATTGTACCATCATATCCCTGGACCCTAACTCCGAGTTCAACATTGACTCCAAGATCCTCTAAGTATTTTTTGGCTGTGATAGACGAAGTTTCTTTCATTCCGGGTAGCAATCGCTTTCCTCCTTGAATTAAATGAATTTCTACTTCGTCTATATTCAATTCTGAATATTCCTTTGGAAGGACATATTTCTTCATCTCGGCCAGGGCCCCGGCGACTTCCACTCCAGTCGGACCACCACCTACTATCACTATATCTATTAATCCCTGTCTTGGGTCATGATCAACCGTCGAGAGCGCTTTTTCGAAGTCTTCTAGAATTGCATTCCTCAGATAAAGAGCCTCATTGATTGATTTCATTGGTATGACCTTGGTTGCCAATTCCTGATTTCCAAAGAAATTTGTGGTTGCACCAGTAGCCATGACAAGCATGTCATAATTCATAATACCAAGTGAAGTCTGAAGTACTTTTTTATCAATGTCTACTGATTTGACCTTGCAGATACGGATATATACATTTTTATAATTCTGAAATACACGACGCAAAGGAAATACTACTGAACTTGGTTCCAGGCCACACATGGCTACCTGGTAGAATAGTGGTTGAAACTGATGATAATTATTTTCATCCACCAGGACTATCTGATATTTCAGTTTA
>JAHHJQ010000333.1 GCA_018680005.1 Bacteroidia bacterium
GTGTGACACCGGACCCAGAATCCCAATTCATAAAGAGTTGCTGTGATCCACGTCCTCGCCAGGAGCTAAAGTAAAATCCATAGTTGGCATAGTTGAAATATGGATACCCTCTGAAGTACCATGAATGAGGTAAAATCGCATCTAAAGAGGCGTCATACATGGTTGCCAGAAGCTCTACCTGTTTTAATGAATCCGATCCCGGAGTGATGGAAACAGTCCATTCTTCTTCTGACCCAGGTTTAGTTTTGTCGCGAAATGTTGAAAGTTTTATGTCTAGCGCTTTATTTGTCCATGGTACGCTGATCAATTGCTGCTGATTATGCGATCTGTTATGTTTGGCATAATGTATATACGCTATGATATTACCCCTGTCTTCATCTCTTATATCAAATCCCATCTTGTCCATATCCACAATCGGAACCCATTTAGAAATCATCAACTCTTGATTTTTGACAACTTCAAAAAGGATCATCAGATTTTCTTCCGCAGTTCCGACATTATATTGAATAGATTCACCCGGTTCATAATCCCGATCGTCAAAGAAACTCCAGAAAGTGGTATTGTATGGAACAATTTTATCTTTCAGATCAAATACTTCAAAATAGAATGTTTGTTGATCTGACCTGCCGGCTTCATCACTGGCATTAATTTCCATTTTATAGTATCCCGGACCCCAGGTCTTTGGATCTATAGCGAAAGGATCTTCTTGTGATTGAAACTCTTGATTCAATATGGTCTCTGCTTCAGTCCAATTGGAGATCTGGTCTTCGTCGCCATGTGCGTAGTGTGGAAATCGATCTCTGTATTCATCGAGATCAATCAGAATGGAATCTGTTTTCGACCAATATTTGTTCACAAAAGTTGTAGTCGGCGAAATGAGAGCAGTGATCTTTACCTGACCTCTAACCCCAACTTGCTGATCAGAAAAATTCTTGGCAGTGATATTTAGATATTGAAGACTGTCAATATTTTCTTGTTTTCGGATTGAAGTACTGAGCTGAAAAGGTTTTTTACTAAGTGCAAGGATGTTTTCTCCCGATCTTGTTTCGCCAGCCTGATTGGTAGCATCTATGTGGGTGACATATTCATAGAATATGAAATCATCATCATCAAGATCCGGGTCCGTCGCAAAGGTGAACTCAAATTTTCCATCATCATCACTGGTTAAACTCTCAAGAAGAATTTCTTTTTCCGATTGAGCTTGAGGCATCCATCCTCTACGCCACCATGGATAAAAGAAATATTTCTGACGTTTGGTTACCCGAACTTCAATTTCGGCATTGTCTATCCCGAACCCGGCATATGCCATAATCGTTCCACTCATTCGTATTTCATCTCCTGGCTGATACGTCCCGGCTATGGTATCAAAATTGACTTCAAAGGTTGGTCTTTTGTACTCTTCCACCTGAATCCTGGCATACCCGCCTTCATCGGCTCTTAGTGTCATTGAGCCATTCAGACCTCCTTCCGGGGCAGTAAAATATCCGTGAAATGTCCCAAAAGCATTACTTGTGAATTTTTTGTCAGCAACTTCTTGCCCATTAGCATCAAATAATCGGATAGTAACCCCCTGGTCTTTTTGAATAGAAGGTATATGATCCTGATCAAAGTGTGCGAGCAGCCCTTTGAAATGAATCGTTTGTCCAGGTCGATAAATGCTCCGGTCAGTAAAAAAAGTGACTTCATTATACGTTCTATCCTGATATCGATTCTCGTAAACAGAGATATTGTCATCAAGATAAAATATGTCATTCTTATGTTCAAAATAGGCCTTGTGCGAAACATTCTTAGGCAAATCAGGAACAATAAATCCGTCCTGGTCTGATGTTTCTGTGACCGATAGATTCCAGCTGTTTGATTCCCTGTCGTAAACCGAGAAGTGTGCATCTACACCTTCCAAAGGTTGACCCGTAATACGGTCTGTGATGACGATACTCGTCATTCCTTCAAAAGTCCTTCTACTCCAAATCCCTAAATTACTGACTTGAAATTCAAGGAAATGTGTCCCTGTATTTTTGGAGTTGTCAAACTTCGCATCATCACTAATGACCATAAGATATCTGCCAATATCCAAAGGCTCCAGACCAAATTCTACAGTATGGCTTTTATAGTCGTCATATTCGGGTAGAGCAATCATACCTGTATATTCTGGTTCTAGTTTTCTCAGAAAATCTAACTTCCGTTTGTACTTTGTTCTGTTGAATTGCTCCAATGTCTCAGGATCAACCTTTATCAAGCGATAATGAAGATCAGTGATGTTTCGATGGCTGGCTTTGAAAAGCATCCCTTCGGCTGGAATATAAACCTGTTCTCCTTCAAGGCTAAAGTGCTTTTTTTCAATATTAGCCTGAAGAGCTTTTGCCGCTTCAACGCTTCTTCCTTTTTTATATTCATCCTGAATCTGTACGCAGATCGTATATGCCTGCGATAAATCGCCTTGTTGGTAATGATATCGCGCAATGGCCAACAACACAATATCGCCACCTTTTCTTCTCTGATCCTTGTAGAGTTTATTTAGAGCAGCTATGTATAAATTATCTTTATTAAGAATGGACGCATGCTCTCTTAAGAATTGAAATCGTTTAATCTCAAGATCTGTTAGACCTTCATGATTTTTGGACTTTAACTGATATTTGACAGTGCTCTGAAATAACTTCAAAGCGTGAAATTTCTTGGATCTGTTGTTTTGAGAAGTGATTTTTAGTTTAGAAAACTTCTTTGACGGCAACCAGTATTCTTCTTTATCGAGGATAAAATCATTTATTGGTTCAGTCAAAAAAGTCTTAGTATCGCTGAAGAAATCAATCGCCCTATGCGCTAGTAAATCAAAGAGTGAAGGTCTCAATGTTTCGCCATTGCCTTCAGTCAGTATTGACGCGTATTCTTTGAGATTGCTTTTTTGAAGTCTCGGATCTGACACAGCGGACAGATGCAATTCTGTGATTCTATCCACTAATCGTTCCAAGCTCCATTGACGAATATCTTGTGCAGTATCCTGATCAATGGCAGTCCGCTGCTTTATCTGCCATTGAAATTGATCCAAATAGTTGTTATACAACTCGGCCAACTGGGAAGCAAACACATTTTTTATAGGTCTCGGTGCTTCTTCATATTCCTTTTCAAAATATATGATACTTTCTGTTGCACCATCCTCCTCGAGCTGATGGATATATTTCGCCTTATAGATCACCGTCTTGATGATCTGAGCTTTCAATAGTTTACTCTTCGCTTCCTCCTGTATTTCCTCAACGATCTTAAGTGCAGATTCCGGCAGGCCCTTGGCCTCCAATTTCTCCACTTCTTTCCATTTTTTTTCTAAGGGATCCTTAGGTGGTAGCGCAGAAGATGAATCTGGCATCTCAGTATGGTTGACGCACATGAATATCGGTATAATAAATAGCAATATATATGTCTGAAGATGTGTCATAAGGTATATGTAATCGATTGGTAATAATAGTAATACAAAAAGTGTGCTTTGTATATATGACGCTAAAAGATCTTCAATTAGAGGGCCATGAATGTTATAATTATGTTATTCATAGCTTGCATGTTCATTTTCCCTATAAAGAATCCCTGAAGATAACTTTTCAACTTCCTCTTAACCACGTCTTGATATTAATACTTTTGTCCCGATGAAAACGAAAACCGAGAAATTTCAAAAATACCTGGATAAATTGGGCATAAACCAATTGAATCCCATGCAAGAGGCTATGGTTGACACAGTACTACGGCGTAAGAACATTCTCTTGCTTTCCCCGACTGGATCTGGTAAAACTTTGGCCTTTTTACTTCCTTTAATCAAAATCATTGATCTTCAGAAATCGTCAACACAAGGACTCATCATATCGCCCACTCGGGAACTTGCGATTCAGATTCATAGTGTTTTGAAAAAATTGAGTTCTGGAATTCGAATTCTTTTATGTTATGGAGGTCATTCCATGAGAGAAGAGAAAAAGTCAATGTCCAATATTCCACAAATCATCATAGGCACCCCGGGAAGGATCCACGATCATCTGCGAAAAGGAAACTTGGTTTTGAATGAATTAGAGGTCGTTGTTCTTGATGAATTTGACAAATCTCTCGAGTTAGGGTTTCATGATGACATGAAAGCAATCCTTCAAAATGCGAATGTGATCCAACAATATCTGCTCACATCCGCAACGGATAGTGTATCGATACCTGACTTTCTTGGTATTAAGATTCCAACAAAGCTGAACTTCATTACAGAAAAACGACAAAGCGGGAAGCTTAATCTCTGGAAAGTAATCTCGCCTGCCAAAGACAAATTAGACACTTTATTAGACTTGATAAGTGATCTTGGAGAGACATCCAGTTTGATTTTTTTAAACTATCGAGATGCAGTTGACCGTGTTTATATGCGCCTGGCTGATCTTGGTATTGAAGCTGGATATTTTCATGGTGGTCTGGAACAAAAAGATAGAGAAGTTACACTTCTACTATTCCGCAATGGCAGCAATCGTATTCTTGTCACTACCGATCTAAGCGCTCGCGGTTTGGACATTCCTCTGGTAAGGAATGTTATTCACTACCAACTACCGGATAAGGAAGAGCAGTTTATCCACCGCAATGGGAGAACGGCAAGAATGGAAGCAACGGGCAATGCCTTTGTCCTCACTTCAGAATATGAAAAATTGAAGGAGTATATCCCTTCAGATATAAAAATATATGGTATCGGCAAGAAGAAAACCGCACCACCTCCACCGCCGATGGTAACCATTGAATTTAATCGGGGCAAAAGGGACAAGATCAACAAAATTGATATTCTTGGTTTTCTTACCAAACAAGGACAACTCTTGGGTAATGATGTCGGATTGATAGAAATCAAAAAGTTCAACTCATTTGCAGCCATAGATCGGACCAAAGCAAAAAGAGTAATTCAAAATCTCAAAGAAAAAAAAATTAAGGGTAAGTCTGTCAAGGTCCATATAATTCGAAATTAATTCGGAAAATGTGGATACCTGGAGACCCAAATTATTGTTCTGAAAGATTAGCTTTAGCACCTTTTACAACCAACTATAAAGAGAGCATCAACGAACATGAGTCTACATAGTGAAGTAAAGCGGGTAACCGTGCACACATTAAGATCGATGAAAGCCAATGGCGAAAAGATTGCCATGCTTACATCATACGACTATTCAATGGCAAAAATCATCGATGAAGCCGGAATCGATGTTATTCTTGTTGGAGATTCTGCCTCCAATGTTATTGCAGGTCATGAAACTACACTTCCCATAACACTGGATCAAATGATATATCATGCTCAGGCAGTCATTAGAGCAATCAAAAGAGCGCTCATTGTGGTTGATTTGCCTTTTGGCGCATATCAGGGTAATTCCAGAAAAGCATTGGAGTCATCAATACGTATTATGAAAGAATCTGGGGCGCATGCTATTAAAATGGAAGGAGGTGTAGAAATAGAAGAATCAGTCAAAAGAGTACTTTCTGCGGGTGTTCCAGTGATGGGACATCTTGGGTTAACACCACAATCAATATATAAATTTGGCACATATACCGTCCGCGCAAGAGAAGAAATGGAAGCCAATAAACTTAGATCTGACATCAAAGCACTAGAAGAGATGGGATGTTTTAGTGTTGTTCTTGAAAAAATTCCGGCAACTTTGGCTAAAGAAGTTTCTCAATCCGTTGATATTCCAACTATAGGAATAGGTGCCGGATCTGATACTGACGGACAGGTGCTGGTCATTCATGATATGATGGGTATCAATAAAGAATTCAATCCAAGATTCCTGCGCAGATATGCAGACCTGTATACGATCATGCAGGACGCCACAAAGAATTATATCGAAGATGTAAAAAGCAAAGACTTTCCTAATGAAAAGGAACAATATTGATTTTTATATATCTCAGATATTCAATCATTTATCGCATCTGAATTAAATTGAAAAAGCTTCTCGTAATTATAGCAATTATCTTGATAGTCGGAGGTGCTTCCGTAGCATATATGGGTTACGTTCATATTTATCAAACTATGGTCCCAAAGGACCTGATGATTCAAATACCGACAGGATCAGAATTTGATGAAGTAATTCACATACTTGATGAAAATCAATTGATAAAGAATGTATCTGTCTTTCAAGAATTGGCAGAACGTATGAATTATATCAAAAGTCCTATGCGCAGTGGACAGTTTGAATTAAAAGAAGGTATGGGTACCTATGATATCATCCGACAACTGAGAAATGGCCCACAGAAGCCAACCGACCTGATAGTAAATATCAACTGGACTTATGAAAGAGCTGCCGCCAGGATCTCAAATTTTGTAGAGTTGGACTCCTTCAGCCTGGTAACAACCCTTAATGATCCTCAATTACAGGAAGAACTGGAGTATAACACTGCCACTGCTATGACCTTGTTCATACCCAATACTTATGAAGTCTATTGGAATACGTCAGGTGCTGATCTAATCCGGAGGTTACACCGTGAGAAGAAGGCTTTTTGGGGACAAAACGACCGTACAGCAAAGGCTGCAGAATTGGGTATGACTCGTGATGAGGTATACACGTTGGCTTCTATTGTCGAGCGAGAAACTAACCAGGATACGGAAAAACAACGAGTCGCAGGGGTCTATCT
>JAHHJQ010000347.1 GCA_018680005.1 Bacteroidia bacterium
TCCTGGATCAGGATAATATTGCTGATCAAAGCAGAGGCAATGGACTTGGGATGGATTTCGGTATATCTGCAATCTTTATGGATTATGAAGATTCATATAGACTGAAAATTGGCCTTGCGGTCAATGACTTGGGTAAAATCACTTTTGATAATGCTGTAGAGGCCCATGTCTTTCAATCATTAAATGATATCACATTCTTTAAGAATGATTATCTGGAGATCACTGATTTGCGTGATTTGATGCAAAGAGCAAGTAATGATATTCTGGGAGATCCAACGGCTTCTCTGGATCCTTCAATAACATCATTTGAGGTTAGACTTCCTACATCAATCGTAGCAAGTGTGGACTACAAAATTATTGATCAGGTATTTGTCAGCGGCCTTTATGTACAGCGACTTACATTGTCCAAGCCAAATATCGAAAGATCCAACTTGATTGCGATCACCCCGAGATACGAAAGTAAGTGGCTAGGCGCTGCATTTCCTGTTTCGAATCTCAATTTTTCGCGAACCCATGTTGGTTTATCACTTAGATTGGCATTTCTAACTATCGGAACGGACCAGCTGGGAAGCCTCCTTTCAAAATCGAGGCTTTCAGGTGGTGATATTTATATGACTCTCCAACTTTTTGGATTTGGAGATGGTGGGCTGTTCAATGGTTTATTTGGCAAGAAGGGTAGTGAAAAGAGTGGTTGCTACATCCAGTAATAATATTCATATCTAAGAAATTTGAAATTGGTCTTCTCCCACGTCACTAGTTAGACAAAATTGACACTGGATTTGATTCCTGTTGGCCTGTCTTTTGATATATATAGGTTGAAAATCATTGTTTTAATGAGGCAAATATCACTTTGTTTTGTAACGATCTTGTTTTCGACCTTTTTATATGGTCAGAGAAAACCGGCATCATTTCTTGGTGCTAAATCTTCGTTTGCCTCTAGTGAAACAACAATTACGAAGAGACTTGAGAACAAATTTAGACGAGATGCTGCCAGGCTGGTGTTGCGAATGGAGGCCGAGCAACAAGATTTGAGATATGGAAATATAGAGATAACTCAATCAGATATTGATCGTTTTTATGCGATCCTTTCCAAAATATACCAGACTGATAAAATTGCACGATCGGTAGCGAAATGCAATGTGCACACCTTTCCAAATGTATCTATCGATTATTTTGTAGTGATTTACAAAAAGGATGTGCCCTGGGCTGCTCCTTTGAAAGATGATATAGCTGAAACCAACAGTGTGCAATTCAATAATCTTCTAGAAATGTACGATCTCACCATTGCTGAACATCAGAAATGGACTGATTCTCAGGATGCCGTCACGATTCGATCAAGAAATCCGCTAAATATTACGGCTCTTGCCAATGAATTTTCGAACATCGAAGGTGTTGTGGACATTGATATGGGGGTACCTGAAATTATGGGTAATGACATTCAAATAAGAAGGACACCAGAAGGATGGCGGCTGGATTATATCCTAAAGATAAGCGGCGGCTTAGGAGGTGAAGCATTGAAAACACATACCTGGTCCTGGCTTGCTAAAGAAAATGGCGATGTCAAATTTATCGAAGAAAAGGGTGCGCCAGTTCCAGAATGGATGAGGTGTGAGTTACAGAAGCTTTCACAAATTTGATAGCATTACTAGTCAAATATTCTCCTGACATTTTAAGATTTCACAACTTTATAACATCCGCCCAAAGTCTTGGTGCGTTTAAATAGATACAAGATCCTCACCATGCGTCTTATTTTATTTGTGATACTTTCCTTGACATTCAGTTCTCTATATGGGCAATCTTACAGGGACAAAACCAATGTTTCTGAAAAGGTCAAGAAACCTTATCGCAAAGGATTGGAATTTATGGATCAGGGTGACTACGAAAAGTCAATTGGTGCATTCTCAACTTCAATAAAGCTTTGTCCCACTTTTATTGATGCATATTATTATCGGGGAGGTTTATACTACGAATTGAATCAACTTGCTAATGCACGGATGGATCTATTGAAAGTTGTTGAACTCAATCCAAAGTACAAGCCAAAAGTACTATACACGCTAGGTACTTTGGAATGGAAGATGAATGAATTTGATGTATCTATAGAGCATTTAAATCAATTTGTTGCGTCTGAATTCAAAAGCACAACACTAAAAAACAAGGCCAGTCGGTTATTGGAGAATGTAAAATTTGCAAAGAAGGCGGTAGAGGATCCGCTCTCTTTTGACCCTCAACCCATGTCCAATGCAATCAATACGGATTTGCCTGAATATTTACCGTCTTTTACTGCTGATGGAAATCAATTGATTTTTACGCGAGTGATCAATGGGCAAGAGGATTTTTATATTACGGAGAAAAAGGACGGTCAATGGATAACTGCAGAACCTATTCGTAATATTAATACACCCGGAAATGAAGCAGCACAAACCGTTTCTGCGGATGGTAGAGTTATCATTTTTACTGCTTGTGGAAGAAGAGAAGGATTCGGAAGCTGCGATCTTTACATTGCGGAATTCATTAATGGGGCTTGGACAGCTCCTAGGAATATGGGACCAGGCGTTAATTCCTACGATTGGGATAGTCAACCCTCACTGACCGCAGATGGACAGTTTCTATATTTCACGAGTAAAAGGAAAGGTGGTCAAGGAGGGACCGATATCTATATATGTAAAAGATTTGAAGATGGTATTTGGAGTAAACCTGTTAATCTTGGACCTTCAGTGAATACTCCATATGCAGATGAATCACCATTCATCCACGCTGATGGCAAAACACTGTATTTTATGTCTACCGGCTACCCCGGTATGGGTGATTATGATCTGTACATGGTAAGACAAGAACAGTCTTTCAAATGGGGAGAAGTCAGAAATCTTGGATATCCAATCAATACCAAAGGGAAAGAAGGTGCATTAGTCGTCAGTCTTGATGGCACTCGGGGTTATTATGCGCATGAAGGCAAAAGTGAAAATAACTACCATGATATTTATGAATTTGAACTTCCCGAGCCCATACGTCCTGATCCAGTGACTTATGTTAAAGGCAAAGTGATCCATGCCCACACAGGGAATCCGATCCTGGCTTCAGTCAAGTTATTCAAAACCGGTAATGAAAAGAGCGAACAATTTATTTTGACAGATAATGAAGGTAATTTCCTCGTCTGTCTTCCTATTGGTGCCACCTATAGTCTGACGGTGGACAAGCCAGGTTATACATTTTATTCAGATCGATTTGAGCTTGCTAAATCCCGTACAATTGATAAACCATTTTTACTTGAAATTCCATTGCAAGAGCTAAAAGTATTAGCTGCTGCGTCCTCTAATGAAGAAGAAATTAAAACTGAACCCATTATCCTTAAAAATGTCCTCTTTGAAACGGCTTCTGCTGAACTTCTAGAGGAATCTTCAACCGAGCTAGACCGGTTATTTCAGATGATGCAAGAAGCCCCTGACACCAGGATACAAATCAGCGGACACACTGATGATGTGGGTAATGATGAAGACAATCTTTTATTATCAGAAAACAGGGCGAAAGCAGTATATACTTATCTCGTGAACAAAGGAATCGATAAGAAGCGAATGCAATCCAAAGGCTTCGGGGAAACGCAGCCTATAGCGGATAACACTACCGATGAGGGTAGGTCATTAAATCGTCGAACAGAGTTTGTTATTCTCAATTAAATAAGATTCCATATCGTTCTGTCTATCTCAAACATCATCTGAATTTGGAAATCCCTTACTTTCACGGGCAAATTCATATCCTGTAATGGCAAGGCGCAAACGCATCGTTCAAGAATTAGAGATTATTGATATCGTTGAAAAAGGCAGAGGCCTGGGACGCCGACCTGATGGTAAAGTGGTTTTTGTCGACAATGTTGTACCTGGAGATATTGTTGATGTCAGGATACGTAGGTCCAGGAAAGATTATGCAGAAGGATTTCCAGTAGCGTGGCATAAATATTCAGACTTAAGGGTCACTCCCCGATGTCAGCATTTCAAACACTGCGGAGGATGCCAGTGGCAAAATGTGGGTTACGAAGATCAGCTTAGATTCAAGGAAAACATTGTCCGAAGTGCAATGAAGCGAATCGGAAAGGCTGAAATCGAAACATTCTTACCCATTCTGGGTGCTCAGGAAATCTACAACTACAGAAATAAATTGGAATATAGCTATTCAAATAAGAAATGGTTACCTCCTGAGTTGCTCAACACAGATGTTTCCAATGTTGAGAATGTATTAGGATATCATGTCAAAGGAAGTTATGATAAAATTTTGGATATCAAGGAATGTCATCTGCAGGTAGATCCATCCAATAGCATAAGATTGGGTCTAAAGCAAATCGCCATAGATCAAAACCTGGATTTTTACGATGCCAGGGCTGAACAAGGATTTTTGCGTCAAGTCATGATTCGTATGACTACATTAGAGGAAATCATGATTCTGGTAAGCTTTTTCTATGATGACCAAAATAAAATATCCAGTTATCTGAACGAGATAAAGAAGCGATTTCCTGAAATTGCAAGTATCTACTTTTGTATCAATGCAAAGAAGAATGACTATATGTTTGATAGAGAGATGATACAGTATGATGGTAAGGGAAGTATAACTGAGCAACTAGGAAATATTCGCTTTTCCATTGGACCGAAGTCATTTTTTCAGACCAATACCAGACAAGGCCAGCAGCTTTTTGATCTGGTTGTAGAGTTCGCAGATCTGAATGGATCAGAAAATGTTTACGACTTATACACCGGTATAGGTAGCATTGCGCTTTATATTGCCAGATCATGTGCAAATGTCGTAGCCATAGAGGAAATTAAAGCTGCTATTGAAGACGCCATCAATAATGCGAAAGCCAATGCTATCGAAAATGTTGAGTTTTATACCGGAGACGTAAAAGATATGCTTACTCCTGAATTCAGAAAGAGACATGGGAAACCAGATGTCCTCATCACAGATCCACCAAGAGCAGGTATGCATCCAAAGGTAGTTAACATATTGCTGGAACTTGAATCCCCAAAAATTGTCTATGTCAGTTGTAATCCGGCAACCCAAGCCAGGGATCTGGGGTTATTATCTGAAAAGTATCAAATAAAAAAGATGCGACCTGTAGATATGTTCCCGCATACCCATCATGTTGAAAATGTTGCTTTACTATCTTTGAAAGAATGATGAAAACCCAGGAAGAATATTATCAAGCACTTGAGAATCTGATTGATCTAAAATATAATCTATTGAATCGTACTGTAGACGCAGTCAGGGATCAGGATGTGTCCAATTATCCGATCATTGTGGTTTCTCACCAGCCGATTGAAATAGGCATTCCACTTAGCAATCAAAGCAATTTGACATGGCATATCAACGCTTCGACATTAGAAGAAATGGTTGTCAAAAATGTCATTGTAGAATCTAAAGTGGATGAGTTCCGAAAGCTATATAATTCCAAGACTCCTGAAAAACACTATTGTTTTTTCTTGGTAGATGACGAAGATGCCAACTTTGTATTTCATCCTCGTAAAGGATAACCAGACATCAAATCCTGAATTTTAATTGATATTAAGCCGATATTTATCTGCTAAAGCCGTCATATAGGAATATTTTTTGATTGCTTTAAGGTACATGGATACCAAAATACTTGATCCCATTGACATGGCAGACCATTCTCCACCAATAGAGTCCAACAAAGTACTGCTCATAGAAGACAATCCTGGTGATGCTCGTCTGGTGGAAATATTACTACAGGAGTCCGATGTAGTGGATTGCAGAATCATCAATAAAACAACACTTCAAGAAGGTATTGAAGAGTTGAAAAAGCATTCCGACTATTCAGCAGTCTTGCTAGATCTTTCGCTTCCGGATAGCTTTGGAATCGATACACTAGAAAATCTTATTGCCCAATTTCCATCGATCAATATTATCGTTTTGACCGGTGTTAGTGATAAAAATTTGGGTATTGAAGCAGTGAAAAGTGGTGCTCAGGATTTCTTGATTAAAGGTGCTTTTGATGCCGAATTACTGGCGAAGTCCATCCGATTCTCTATTGAGCGTTCCAGGATTATCGAGCGTCTCGAAGAAACTCAGAATATCGCCAAGATAGGTCATTGGGAATACGACACAAGCACAAGAAGCATCAATGTATCGCAAGAGATTTTTAGTCATTTGGGAACATCATTGAGCCGGCAGCGTCTATCCCAAGAAAATATTGAAGATCCCCAAAGCTATCTCCATTTCATCCATAAAATCCACATGCAAACCACTATTAATGGTATTCATGCTGAGGATTTGACTATCCAAACAGAAACTGGCACCAAGAATTTTTATGCCAGTTGTAAAATGAATGTGCATCCGGATGGTTCGCAGATATTCAGTGGCATCCTCCAGGATATTACAGAAAGACAAAAAGCGCAACAGGAGTTGTCCCGCAGTCAGGAGCGATATCAGGAAATATTCACCAAATCTAAAGATGCTATCCTGATTGTCGGTTTTGATGGTAAAATGATAGATTCTAACAAAGCATCTATAGATATCTTCGGAGTGGATCAGGATCAGCTCAAGATTAGAAATATTGATCAGTTTCTTTCTGAAGATGCCCTTGATCATATCGCTGATCGCTTGAAGAATTCCGGGCAATTGAAAGATTATGAAATAGAAGTGACGCAGCCTGGAGGCGAGATCCGTTATTGCGTTTTGAATGCCAATCTCATTTCTGATGACGCTCTAGATGGATATAACGCTATCATAAGAGACATAACAGAACATAAACAAGCAGAAGAATTGCGGAAAGCGAGGGATGTGGCACGGCAATCTGCACTGATGAAGGAAAAATTTGTGGCCAGCGTAAGCCATGAAATGAGAACTCCGATGAATGCTATCTATGGCATGTCCAATCTGTTAATTAAGACCGAAACTACACCAGAACAATACGATTATATCAAATCGATAAAACAATCTTCCGAGCTATTGCTGGGCATAGTAAACGATATTTTAGAGATATCTACGCTTCAAAATGGAAAGATTGAGTTTGCTAACGAAGACTTTGATCTAAGAGAGTTGCTTAATAATTTGGTCAACGTGATGCGATACAAGCTGGAGGAAAAGAATTTAAAATTTGAACTCAATATTGATCAGACTATTCCGAGGGTTTTAAAGGGAGACAAATTGAGATTAAATCAAATCTTATATAATCTGGTAGGCAATGCAATCAAATTTACGGACGAAGGATTTGTTCGTGTGAATGTGAATAATCTGTCTGATAATCAGGAAATACTATTCCTAAAATTTGCCGTTGAGGATACGGGGATTGGTATTAGTGAAGACAAAATTGAGGCTGTTTTTGATACTTTTACCAGAGTACGCACTAAAGATCGAATCTACGAAGGAACAGGCCTTGGATTATCGATCGCCAAAAGCCTTGTAGAGCAACAAGGTGGAAAAATTGGGGCTACAAGTACCCTCGGGGAAGGATCTACTTTCTATTTTGATTTGATATTAGAAGTAGGTGATCAGTCCTATGTATATGATTCAGGCGAAACCTCAAACGAGCACTCTGTAGCAGATGATTCGCCAATCAAATTGCTTCTGGTAGAAGATCATAAAATGAATCAGCTGGTAGCTAAAAAGACCTTAGAAAAACAGTGGCCGGATATCGAATTGATTATTGCCAATAATGGGCAGGAGGCAATAGAGATACTAAAGGAAAAGTCGTTTGATCTTATTCTGATGGATATTCAGATGCCAGTGATGGATGGATATGAGGCAACCAAACACATCAGAGACAATATGGATTCAGCAGTCAATAGTATTCCGGTATTAGCAATGACTGCACACGCGCATATTGCAAAAGATGAAAAATTCAAAGAACATGGGTTTGATGATTATGTTCTCAAACCTTTTGAACCGCAACAACTGTTTGGCAAGATTGTAAAATATGCCAGACGAACGATATATACACCATAAGCATAACTGAATCGATTATTAACCTATTAGAATAGAGATGGAAGTAAAGACTTATCATAATCTCAATCTGGATTATCTTAACCTCATGACAGATGGTGATGCATCAATGAAGAAAATGATGCTTGATATTCTGTTTGAAGAACTTCCGGTTGACCTGGATTGGTTATCAAAATACCACAATGAAAAGGATTGGACCAATCTTAAATCCGTATGTCATAAATTGAAATCTACGCTATCATTTATCGGTAATGATGCCATGACAATTGCAAATATGCAAATTGAATCGAATGCAATGCAAGTCCAGAATCTGGATGAAATTCCGGATTTGATTGAAAAGCTTTTTCATTGGTATCCAATTGTACTTAAGGAACTGAAGAGTTATTATAATTCGCTGACATAATATCTCCATAAGGTTTCTTTTAATTCAATGCATTTTGATCCGCAAATGCCTCGTTTCGATGGCTTGTTGACTTATTATTATATCTTAGCGCCGATACTAAAATTCAGCAGAATACTATTGAAACAAGCAACATGAAAATACTCATCTGCGAAGAGGAAGAAGTTCTCTTGACAGCTATAGAATTTAGACTACAAAAAAATGGATTTTCGGTCATACGGACCAACGATGCCCAACAATGTGTAAAACATCTCCAGGAAGATCATCCCGATATGCTCATCATCGATTTGGATATGTCTGGAATTTCCGGTTTGGAAATGACAGACAAGTTACGCAAGGAGATGAACTCTGATATTCCCATCATTTTATTATCTGATTTGGAAGACGGAGAAGAACTACATAAGGCATTTGAATTTGGAGCTAATGACTTTGTAACGAAACCATTCAAACCTGTTGAACTCGTCATACGTATAAAGAAATTGTTTATGCCAATGACTGCATAATCGATAGATCGTGAACCCGAGCATGGGTTGTTACTAAGACTCAATACATTTCAATGAAGGGAATCATTCTGGCTGGTGGTCTCGGAACAAGGTTATATCCATTGACCATGGCGGTAAGCAAACAACTTATGCCGGTCTATGATAAACCTATGATCTATTATCCCCTTTCTGTACTGATGATGGCCGGAATCCAGGACATTCTTATCATTTCTACACCCACGGATCTTCCCCAATTTGAGAAATTACTTGGAAATGGATCTGAAATAGGTTGTCAAATTGTGTATTTACCGCAACCTGAACCAAAGGGGCTAGCACAAGCTTTCACGATCGGAGCTGATTTCATTGGTGATGATAGCGTGGCACTTATTCTGGGTGACAATATATTTTATGGAAGTGGCTTTTCGGATCTTGTCTATGCGCAAAGAAATCCTAAGGGAGGCGTAGTTTTTGCTTATCAGGTTGCTGATCCGGAACGATATGGTGTTGTGGAATTTGATGAACATCAGAATGCTATATCAATAGAAGAAAAACCCAAGCATCCAAAATCCAATTATGCAGTACCAGGGTTATACTTCTATGACAACCGCGTTGTGAAAATCGCAGAAAATCTAAAACCAAGTGCAAGAGGAGAATACGAGATCACCGATATTAATCAAATATATCTCCAAATGGGTGAGTTGAAGGTGGGTGTTTTAGGCCGAGGAGTTGCTTGGTTGGATACGGGAACACATCAGTCATTAATGCAGGCGAGTCAGTTCATTCAGGTCATAGAAGAAAGACAAGGTTTGAAGATAGGATGTATTGAAGAGGTTGCTTACGAAATGGGTTATATAGATTACCTGCAGCTTACCAAATTGGCGAGAAAGTACGAGAAAAGCGGATATGGTGAATATTTGGAAAGACTGTTGCCCCAGGAATAAAAAAGTAATTGAGATGTCATTTATTCAGAAGATAATCCATCATTTCTGACATAGATTAAATATTCCATCCCTTAGGATTCATAAAGTATGACAAAATGACGTCTTTTGCGGAATGGCAAAGGGTTTGATCCCAATGTTTGATAACGAAACAATTATAAATCAATGAGTTCAAATAAGGAGAAGAAAGAAGAAACGATCGTTGAGAAGATCAAAAAAGGAACAAAAAGATCGTCTTCCACTTCAAAGCTCAAAAAGGAAAACGCAGAGTTGAAGGACAAATGCGATGAGTTACAAGACAAATACTTGAGATTATTTGCTGAGTTTGACAACTATAAGAAACGGACGATGAAGGAGAAAATCGATCTGATGGCTACTGCCGCCAGAGATACGGTTCATGCACTTCTTCCAGTCCTGGATGATTTTGATCGCGCAAAAATCAATGCGGAGGGTAAAGATAGTAAGGAGCATTTCAGCGAAGGGGTTTCCTTAGTTTATCAGAAGTTGTATAATACTTTGAATCAAAGAGGACTCGAACCTATGGTAAGTACCGGAGAAGTTTTTGATCCGGAATTTCATGAAGCAATCACAGAGATACCAGCTCCAGCTGAAGATATGAAAGGGAAGGTGGTAGATACAATTGAAAAAGGCTACAAACTAAAGGATACGATCATCAGACATGCTAAAGTAGTCGTGGGCAAGTAGTCTATAATAAATAACCAATGGCAAAAAGAGACTATTATGAGGTCCTTGGTGTAAATAAAGGAGCCTCTGAATCAGAAATAAAAAAATCCTACCGCAAGGTTGCTATGAAATATCATCCGGATCGCAATCCGGATGACAAGAGCGCGGAAGAAAAATTTAAAGAAGCCGCCGAGGCGTATGAAATCCTAAGCAATCCGGATAAGAAGGCGAGATATGATCGATTCGGCCATGCAGGAGTAGATCCTAATGCGGGTGGTGGATTTGGCGGAAGAGGTGGTATGACGATGGAAGATATCTTTTCTCAGTTTGGGGACATCTTTGGAGATAGTCCATTCGAGTCTTTTTTTGGAGGCTCGAGAGCCGGAGGTCAGCGAAGAACCGGACAACGTGGTAGCAACTTAAGAATCAAAGTCAAACTGACACTCAAAGAGATTGCCGAAGGAACCACGAAAAAGATCAAAGTAAAGAAACAAATCAGATGCAAAACATGCAGCGGAAGCGGTGCTAAAGATGACAAGTCAACTTCGACTTGCGGAACATGCCGGGGATCTGGATATGTGAGACAAGTGAAGAGTACATTCCTTGGTCAGATGCAAACGACAACTGCATGTCCAACATGTTCTGGAAGCGGTAGTATTATCACCGCCAAGTGCACTTCTTGTAAAGGTGAAGGTAAACAGTATGGTGAAGAAACCATCGAAATAGAAATCCCTGCAGGTGTGTCAGACGGAATGCAACTATCTATGTCAGGAAAGGGTAATGCCGGAAGCAGAGGAGGCAGACCTGGAGATTTGTTGATCAATATCGAAGAGATAGAGCATGAAAAGCTTCAAAGAGACGGGAATAATGTCATATACGACCTTTATCTCAACTTTGCTGATGCATCCCTTGGTACATCAGTAGAAGTGCCTACCATCAATGGAAAGGTAAAGATCAAGATACCAAATGGTACACAATCTGGAAAACTGTTTAGGCTGAAAGGCAAAGGACTTCCTTCAGTGCAAGGTTATGGGAAGGGGGACCAACTAATCCATGTAAATATCTGGACCCCGAAAAAATTGTCTGAAGAAGAAAAAACTATTCTTGAAAAACTCAAAAAGTCAGATAATTTCAAACCAGAACCAGGTAAAACAGAAAAAGGATTTTTTGATAAGATGAGAGATTACTTCAATTAGTGAGGTGCTTTAAAGTCTATATCAGCACCTTCCTTTTCTTATTCCTTTGTTCATGTAATTCAGCCTATTTCAAAGAGGAAATTGAATTAGACAACAACTATTGGACCTATAGTCATCCAGTTGAATTCAATTTTGAGGTTTTGGATACGTCTGCCAATTATGACATGTATCTGGAAATTCATCATACTGATAACTACCCCTACCAAAATCTATATTTACAAACAACGACATCACTACCAGGCGACTCGGTGATTCAACAGCTTGTATCATTTGAACTTTCCGATAAAGCTGGATTTTGGTTAGGAAAGTGCCAGGGTAATCATTGCAGAATTTCTATTCCAATCCAATCCAATTTTCATTTTACAAAGCTCGGAGAATATGGATTGAGATTAGATCAATTCACCAGGACTGATTCGCTTCTAGGAATTGAAAAAATCGGATTGAGTCTATTAGAAATTGGAGATAAAAACTAACAGATTTAATTTGAAACTTGGTGAAATAAGAAACAGAATAATGTTGGTTTCAGTTGCCGTCTTTCAGTTTCAATCACACCATGAAACTCTATCCCTTTGAGAGCAGATGGAGAAAATCGATCCTACAGAATAAGTCTATAGATTGGCTCTTATCTTTTCTGCAATTACTGCCAATTCTTCATGTGAGATACTCAATTTAGGATTAGCAAAATTCATATCTCCCATCTTTTCTATGGGAATCAGATGCACGTGGGCATGTGGTACTTCCAGGCCAATTACAGCAATACCTATCCGATTACAAGGAATTGTAGCTTGAATAGCTTTAGCAATTGATTTTGAAAACAAAGTCAGCTCTGAAAGCAAATCATCATCCAAATCATATAAGTAGTTGACCTCTTGCTTCGGAATACAGAGTGTATGACCTCTTTTCAAAGGGCTGATGTCTAGAAACGCCAGACAATTCTCGGTTTCTGCGATTTTGTGACAAGGGATGTCCCCGGCTACAATCTTCGAAAAAATGCTAGACATATTATGCGGTAATATTAAGGATCTCAAACTGAATCTTTCCTGCCGGTGTGGTCACATCGGCTATTTCACCTACTTTGTGATTGAGCAATCCTTGGCCGACAGGAGAACTAATAGAAATCTTTTTCTCTTTTAGGTTTGCATCAGATTCTGGAACAATCATATAGGTCAATTCCTTGTTATTCTTTTTGTTTCTGATAGTAACCTTGGTTAAAAGAGAAACCTTGGAGGTATCGATGTCATCTTCGTCTATGAGCTTTCCATTAGCTAGTTTGAGTTCCAGTTCGTTGATTTTCATCTCAAGAAGACCTTGTTCATCCTTAGCGGCTTTGTATTCTGCATTTTCAGAGAGATCTCCTTTTTCCCTGGCTTCTGCAATTGCTGCCGCTATTTCAGCCCTCTTAACGGTTTTGAGTTCATTCAATTCATTCTTTATCCTCTCAAAACTCGCTTTGGTCAATAGTGTAAAGTTTGCCATTCCTTCTCAGTTTAAATTTTAATTGTCATGCTTACTTTTCTCCTGTATTATCGATTCATTCGATAATCTGCAAGGTTCCAGCCTTAAGACAGTATGGTTTAACCCAGGTATGGGGTTAGACAACAGGATGATATGTAGTAATTACGATAAAGCATAATGTGTTTATAAAACACAAAAAGCGCGTCCTTTTCGTGAAGCGCTTTGTATTACCAATGCAAAACTACTTAAAATTGGAAATAGTTGCAGTATTTACGCATTTTCCGCGAACTGGGCTCTTATCCTCGCCTTATATAATCTATTTCAATATTTTATCAACGAGGGTCTTTGCTATCTTGTATTTTGATTCCATAGTCCATCCAGCTACATGTGGGGACAAGATGACATTGTCCCTAGCAAATAAGGCATCATAAAGCACTTCTTCTTCTTTCGAATAAGACTCGGGCTTTTCGTTTTCAAATACATCCAAACAAGCACCTAAAATGCTACCATTTTGTAAGCCTTTCAGTAGTGTTGGTGTATGAATATTTTTCCCGCGGGCAGTATTGATCAAGATCACTTTTTTTTGACATTTAGAAAGAAATGTACCATCGAAATAATGATAGGTCTCCTGGGTGAGCGGCAGATGCAGGCTGATGATATCACAATGTTTCTGTATGTCTTCTACACCAGCTTCGGTCACGTGATTGAAATCTGCAGTGTAGTCTTTCAAATATTTGTCATGAGCCAGGACTTGCATTTCCATTCCCGCCAGCTTTTGTGCGAATCGACTTCCATTGTTACCAAAACCAATGATACCAATCGTCTTGCCTTCGATTTCAAATCCACGAGCAGCTTCCCGATTCCATTGAAGCGTTCTTACCATGGTATCACCGATCCTCAGTTTATTGGCAAGCGAGAGTAACATTCCAAGGGCATGTTCTGCCACAGCATTTCTATTGCCTTCAGGGGCACTGTACACCCTGATACTTCTGGATCGAGCAAAATCGACATCTATTATTTCCATTCCGGAACCCAATCTTCCAATAAATTCAAGCTGATTTCCTTTTGTGATCCATTGCTGATTTGCTTTAATCTTACTATTGATAATCGCTCCGTGATATTGATGTATAATGGATTCTGACTCTGAAAGGGTAATGTCCGGAATAAAGTCGACAGTATATCCGGCTTTCTCAAAAGATTCGATAAGAAAGTCATGTACCAGGTCTGTGACAAGAACTCTTTTTTTCATTGAATTTATGGTTGGATTGAGCAAGAATTACAAAAGAAGTAATTCATATATTTGCGCGAATTTCAGAATTCCCAGCCTAAGCTTAGACATGCCTAAAGATAATTCGATAAAATCAGTACTGATAATTGGAAGTGGTCCAATCGTCATCGGACAAGCCTGTGAGTTTGATTATTCAGGATCCCAGGCTTCCAGGTCCCTCAGAGAAGAGGGAATTGAAGTTAGCCTCATCAATTCAAATCCGGCAACGATAATGACGGATCCTGTCACAGCAGATCATATCTATTTGCTGCCGTTGACCATTGAGAGCCTGGAACAGATTCTTCAGGAACGTCAAATAGATGCCGTGTTGGCTACGATGGGTGGACAGACTGCTTTAAATTTGGCAATAGAAGCTGAAAAGGTTGGTTTATGGAAAAGACATGATGTGAAACTGATCGGTGTCGATATTGATGCTATAGAATTGACAGAGGATAGGGACAAGTTTAAAGATTTTGTCCTCGAACTTGGATTGGATCATGCACCCTCAAAAATTGCTAATTCTTTTCTTGAAGGCAAAAATGCAGCCCAGAACTTAGGTTTTCCTTTGGTGATCCGTCCTTCATTTACCTTGGGTGGTTCGGGAGCGAGCTTTGTATATACAGAGGAAGAATTCGATGATCTTCTTCGTCGGGGACTCAATGCGTCACCAATACATGAAGTCATGATCGATAAGGCAGTATTGGGTTGGAAGGAATTTGAACTTGAGTTATTAAGGGACAACAACGACAATGTAGTCATCATTTGTACAGTTGAGAATATGGACCCAATGGGAATCCATACCGGAGATAGTATTACTGTTGCTCCTGCGATGACACTATCTGATACCGTATTTCAGGAAATGCGGGATCAGGCGATATTGTTGATGCGAAGTCTCGGTAATTTTGCCGGAGGATGTAATGTGCAATTTGCTATCAACCCTGAAACCGAGGAGATCATAGTCATTGAGATTAATCCCAGAGTTTCCCGTTCTTCAGCACTTGCAAGTAAGGCAACCGGGTATCCAATTGCTAAGATCGCTGCTAAACTTGCCATAGGTTATAATCTGGATGAGCTGAAGAATCAGATTACAAAAACAACTTCAGCCTTTTTCGAGCCGACGTTGGATTATGTCATTGTCAAGATGCCACGATGGAATTTTGATAAGTTCTATGGTTCAGATCATAAGTTAGGGCTTCAGATGAAGTCTGTTGGGGAGGTGATGGCCATAGGTAGAACTTTTCTTGAAGCTTTGCAAAAGGCATGTCAATCCCAGGAAAATAATAGAATGGGGCTTGGTGCAGACAAAAAGGAATGGATCAGAACATCGGATATTCTGGAACGTCTTGAGTTGGTGAGTGATGATCGCGTCTATCGTCTGAAGGATGCGTTAAGATTAGGTGTTCCCGAAAAAACGATTCATAAGCTGACCAAAATTGATCCATGGTTTATAAAACAGATCAAGCGATTGGTCAACATGGAGAATCAATTGATGCGTTACAATGTGCCAGAAGATATTCCTGTAGATTTTCTTCGTGATCTGAAGATGGTAGGATATTCTGATGCACAAATTGCATGGTTGCTTAGGATAGAAGAGGAAGAAGTATGGAAGCACAGAAAGAAAGTTGGGGTTAATAGGGTGTACAAGATGGTGGATACCTGCGCAGCTGAGTTTGAGGCACATACACCGTACTTCTATTCTACCTTTGATGACACTGAAAATGAAAGTTTACGGTCCGAAAAGAAGAAAATCATTGTTTTAGGATCAGGACCAAATCGAATCGGTCAGGGAATAGAGTTTGACTATTGCTGTGTTCATGGCATCCTCGCGATCAAGGAAGCTGGTTATGAAGCTATCATGATCAATTGTAATCCAGAGACAGTATCCACTGATTTTGATGTTGCAGACAAACTTTATTTCGAGCCAGTCTACTGGGAACACATCCGGGAAATCATTGAGCTCGAGCAACCCGAGGG
>JAHHJQ010000372.1 GCA_018680005.1 Bacteroidia bacterium
GGGCATTGTTAAGATTGAATCGCCTGACCCGACTCCAGTCATAGCTCAAGGCGAAGAACTTGGAGAGTTCACTGTTACCTACTCTTAGCGTATCGCTTCTGTTAAAGATTTGATCAATAGCAAATGCTTCCATACCCGATTGCTCGACGTGTAAGAGTGTCGTCTGGGTAGAATTCTTTCGATCAATTCTACGAACTGATTTTCTATCCAACTCTTTAAAGAATAGTCCGGTAATAAGCTGACGGGTTAGGGATCTTTGTAACAATACCGGCGCTGTTGATGCAAAAGTTGAATCGATGGTCGGTGTCAGATAATCTATACCGATATGATCTATGCTGTAAGATTTTCCCCGAATGTTGTCCGCATTATACCCAAACGAGGATTCAAATGAGTTGAATGTGTAAAAGTTATCCAGGGATACATAGCTGTATCTTAGGGAAAGCCTGCTTGAAGCATTGTCCAACAATTGCTTATAGAACCCTGGTTGTGTGTCGTTAGGATTCTTTTTGCCGATCCGTTTCCAAATACCGATATAATCGATAAATCTTGGAATGAAGACACTGATCTCCGGTGAGAAATTTACATTGCTGATTAGTCGATTTGAAGAGCTGGGATCGATTTCCAGACCTCCCTCAACATTAAGCAAGAGTAATTCAGCTCCTTTAAAAAGATTTCGATTTCGCCAATTGATACTCAGGGCTGTCCCTACGAGTGAAGTAGATGTACTTGTTCTGTTTGTATTATTGATTTCAGCATTTATTCCAAGTGCCAGCTTTTTATTGGTCGTCAGGTATATTTCAAAATCAATTACACCGGAATCGTCAGGTGGGAATATGGGTTTTATACTTACAAAACGAAAAATACCCAAATTGCTTAATTGTATCGAAGTTTTGTCTTGGTCTACTTGACGATATTGCTCTCCTTTGTTCAGAAAGATGTTTTCCAGAATGGTTTTGGGTTTTACTTCGAAAGTTCCGTCTTGTGTCCTGAATCGAATATCATTGATGATGCTGTCATGCGTCAGCAATAGACTGGTTTCAGGAGTGTAACTGGGTAAAACGGTGATTTCTCCAATTCTAAATTTTCTATGATATGTAGAATCTGTTGGTGTGATGATATCATATTCAATGCGCACCATATGCCTATCATCCTGAATGGTACTATCGCCCCGGAGTCGGGTAAAAAAATTATTTTGAAACTGAGCATAGCCATGATTCCTTAAGATCGCCCTGATTCGATTGCGCTCCAGTTGGTAATTTTCAAAACTTAAGGGCTCGCCTGTCTTGAGAAAAGTCTCCTCGGAGAAGCGGTTTATTATTTCCAGGAGTGCTGTATCCCGACTATTGAGCATGGCCGTGTCAATAGTATATACAGATGCAAGATCAATGTCGTATACAGAAGCAGCAGTATGTTTTTTAATTTTTAAACTCCAATTGACTGTGGCGTCAAAATAACCTTTCCTTTTTAGATAGGTGACCATGTTCTTGGCAGATACATCTGTTTGCACACTATCCAGGATACTGGGTTCCTCGGCAATGACCCGGGCGATCCATTTGTCAAATTTTGAACTGTCCTGTTTGGCTTGAATCCGGTAATGATACCACAGACGGGCACGGGCGATACCAAGGAGTTTGGCATTGGGCTTTTGTTTTTCGAGGTTAGAAAGCTCAAATTGAATATCGGATTTATTCTTGATCCGCTTGTCTGCTTTTATGCTATATTTTGATGGAGCAACATATTTCTGGTCGCCTACCAGATATTTGTTAGTATTGCAACTAGAGAACACCAGAAGTGCGGCAACCACCAGGATTGTCGAAAACTCGAACGTTTTGAGATTTGTCCGCATGCAATTTTGATTCTTATAAATCAGATTCGTCGCTCAATTTTCTACTAGATGATAGGAAAAGAAAAAATCAAAAATATCCGTTCACTTCATCTCAAGAAATACAGGCAAAAGTATAATAAATTCATTGCCGAGGGTACAAAGATAGTCTCAGAATGCATAGCATTTATTCCTGAGCATATTGAAGTTATATATGCCTTGCCCTCATGGATTCAAACGCTTGAAAATGAGTCGGATGTTATAAAGGATAAGTTAAGAGAAATAGATGCCCGGCGGTTAAAGCAGATTTCAGCCTTGGATACACCAAACGAAGTTTTGGCTGTCATCAAAAAAACACAATCCAATTTCGATGAAATGGGTGGTGATATGATCTATTTGGATGGTATTCAACTTCCCAGCAATGCTGGTGCTATCCTAAGGATTGCGGAGTGGTTTGGCATTGAAAATATATTGGTTTCTCCGACGACATGCGATATTTTTTCTCCAAAGTGTATTCAATCAAGCATGGGCAGTTTTATGCGGTTGAAATTTGCAATACTTCCGATAGAAGCGGTGAAATCCCAATTCATCGATCACCAGTTAATCGTTGCTGATGCTGGTGGAAATCCGGTTGCACAGCACCAATTTTCTCATCCTTCGATTCTTATACTGGGCAATGAAGGTCGAGGCCCATCCTCCGTTTCGTTCCAACTAGCGGATACAATAGTGAGCATCAACAGAATAAATGCTGCACCTTTTCCAGAATCCCTGAATGTCAGTGTTGCTGCAGGGATTATCTGTCATCAATGGAAATCGAGCCAATAATCAAAAAAGCCTTTGATCAATGACCAAAGGCTTTTTTGAAATCCGTTTATTATCAGTCTTACAGAAGTTTCTTTAAGGCTTGTTCGATGGATGCTGCACCTCTCAGACCTGTGGCAGCGATGGTACCATCTCTATCAATAAGAAAGGTAGCCGGTATACTTCTAACGCCATAAGTTGCAGCAGGTGCTGAATCCCATTTTTTTAGATCACTTACATGATGGTCCCACTTAAGGTTATCCTGCTCGATCGCTTTCAGCCATTTCTCTTTGCTGGTATTGATATAATTCTGTCTAGCGGTTTCATCAGGAAAGCGTGCCGCTGTTCTGCTATCCAGACCATCTAACGAAACGGACATTACCGTGAAGCCTTGGTTTTTATAACGATCGTACACCTTCACCACATTCGGATTTTCTCGTCTGCAAGGTCCACACCAGCTTGCCCAAAAGTCGAGCAATACGATCTGTCCTTTCAGGGAAGATAAAGTTTTGAGTTGACCATCAGGTGAGGCAGCAGTAAAATCAGGTGCTGGTGCACCTACGGCAACCGCCATTCTGCTTGCTGCTTGTTGAACCTGGTTTACAAATCCCATATAGTCCTGTGTATATCTTGACTGTGGAATTGCGGCCGTCATTTTTTTAAGTGCCTCCTGATGTACGTTGAGTGCCTGAGGTTGAGCTCCTATTGCCTGATGTGCAATAAACATGGCAGCGATAGGATCGTTTTCAGATTTAACGATTTCTGTCACATCTTCAACTTTTAATTTGCGGGCAATCAAGTCTTTCATGACACCCATATATCTTTCTGCCACCTCGGATCCGGAAACATCAAAAGCGTAATTGCTAAAAGTATTCACATCGCCATTGATGGAGATATTCTTTTCGGAACCATCCAATACCAAATAGGATTTTTTGGCTCCAACACGGACTCTATAGATTCCATGATCAATACCATCGGGAATATTCAAACTAAACTTGCCGCTACCATCCAAATCCGCTTTGCCAATTACGCGTGTTGAATTATTGATTTGATAGCTATCAAGATATAAACTCAGGTTGGCAGCATTTGCCATTGTTCCGGATATCGTTGTTCCTGATGAATTGGCTGTTTTTGAACCTGTTCCATCTTGACAACCGGTGGCTATAAGAACCATTAAAGCAAATAGCGATAAAAGTGTTTTTCGAAGCATAGGATTAAATTTTTTAGTTCTCAGTGATTGTTTAGCAAATTGACTCAATAATGATTCCACTTGCAGCCGTTATTTGGAAAGGTCAAAGATATAGAGTTATGTCATATCAAACATGATCTACTATTTGCGAAACAAGCGAACACTATGGTCTTAACCATTTTTTAACGAGAGAATCAGGCAAAGTTTTCATTCGAGGTGGCTTCTATTGATTAAATAGTCAACAAAAATCATACATATGAGTTAAAAAACTTATCCATAAAATACCATAAACAGGGGAGGTGCCGAGCCTAAAATTCATCGAACTTATAGAGGTAAACCGATTTGAACACCCTTTAAATCCATAACATATGGTCGTATTTATACTAACACTGACCTATATCGTTTATCGTGTAGTTCGTCATCATAGTGCATCTAATGATAACGCTGTTGATTTTTAGTTATTTAATGAGGTTGTTAATCCAGAAAAATACAACCAGATAAATCCAGAGTGCATCAAGAAAATGCCAATAGATGGTCAGCAATCTTAATTTTAATCTTTTTTCCGGATCACTGAAATAGACAAGGACACTGACAGGTTCTTTCATTTGTAAATATGCTGACCTTAGAAACAGAATCAAAAATGGTACTCCTGCCATTACGTGCATGAAATGCACAGCAGAAATCAGATAAAAGTAGGATGCAAGATTGCTATATGAGATGAAAATTTCATTTGAGAATAATTCTTTCCAGGCTACATATTGGGATATCATAAATACCGCTGACAGTATTATAGTGACCAGCAATGCCAGTTGATATTTGCTGGTTTGATCTCTTCTATATGACTTCTTAGCCCAGATCATGGTCGCACTACTGGCTAGAAGAATAAGGGTATTGATATAGAATAGACCAGGTAATTGAATGGGCGGCGATGGGTTTTGAATTCGTGAATAAATGTATGAACCAGTCAGAGCAATAAATAGGGCCACAACCGCACCCAGGGTCAGTGTCAACAATATGTTGTACGGATGATAAATCAAACTCTGTGTAGGTCTGGAATCTTCTGACATAAAGAATCTTAAATTGCTAGCAAATCTACTTGATTACTAACGGAACGACGAAAATTATAATCTTCAAGGCAGACCAAATAATTCGTTGTTCGGTTACAACATAGATTCACATATAATGTTCTTTATTCATGAGGTTCAATTGTAAATTTGAACCTTCATTTTTCACTACAATTCCAGCGACCTGGATCAATCCATGAATTTCTTCCGTCTACTATTGATTTTCTTTTTGATGAACAGTAATAATGGCTGGAGTCAGATTGAAAGAATCTTAGATATTCCCGTTACTATTGATTCAAGACAATTGAAATTTCCATTACTTGGTGGAATCAATAATCCTCAGTTTTCCGAAGTAGATCTCAACAATGATGGCCAGCAGGATTTGTATTTCTTTGATAAGATTGGAAATGTCTCAGTGACTTTCGTAGGGGATGGTAATGGCAATTATACCTATACTCCCGAGTATGCAACTCAATTTCCCAAAATGTCAAGAATCGTCTTACTCAGAGACTATAATGGAGATGGTGTGCAAGACATTTTTACACTCGATGCTGAGAGTGGTGGTGCAGGGTTGCAAGTACATCAGGGAGCATATTCAAATGATACCCTGACTTTTCAAAGACTGGATTTATGTTGTGGTTTTTTCAATGTGATCTATTACGAGGCCAATAGCGGGCTGATCAATTTATTGGTTCCCAGTACTGATTATCCGGCTATTGAGGATTTGGATCGTGATGGAGATCTTGATATTTTGACTTTTAGTCAGTCTGGTTTTACTGTGGATTATTTTAGGAACCTAAGTGTGGAAAGAGGGTTTGGATTGGATAGTCTGCATTTCGTAAAAGAGCAGGATTGCTGGGGAGGATTCGCTGAGATAGGTTTGACAACCAAAATAGACCTCAGTGATACATCAGGGGATTGTGCGAATAACCTGGTGGGCCAAGAAGAAAAAATATCTCAGGAAAAAAATCCAAAGCATGCAGGATCTACCATTAGTGTATTTGATGCCGATGCCGACGGGGATGTGGAGGTTTATTTAGGTGATATTTCATTTGATAATATTTCTGAACTTACCAACGCCGGAGATAGTGCTATGGCCTGGATGACGGCTCAGGATAACCAGTTTCCATCGTATAATGCTCCCGTTGCACTGACGGTATTTCCAGCATCTTATTTTGTTGATTTGGACAATGACGGACTAAAAGATTTCATAGCGGCATCACATAGTATTGGTGGCACGGAAAATTATAACAGCGTATGGTATTATCGCAATGTTGGTGATGCTGACAATTTATTGCTTGAATTTCAAACCAAAAGTGCTTTTGTGGAGGAAACCATAGATCTAGGATCTGGATCGCATCCATGTTTTGTCGATGAGAATGCAGATGGATTAATGGACATCTTGGTAGGCAATTTTTCGTTTTTTGTTGAAGCAGGAGGCAGGGATAGCAGACTTTTTCTTATTCGAAATACAGGATCCTTAACTGAGCCTGCATTTAGTCTAGTGGACACCAATTATCTCGACTTTAAGCAATTCAATCCAACACATTACAATTTCACACCCACTTTTGGTGATATAGATGGAGATCAGGATTTGGATCTCATTGTGGGGAGTGAATCCGGTAGTCTGTTCTTTGCTGAAAACGAGGCCGGTGTTGGAAATCCTTTAGTTTTTGGTAGCATTCAAACGAGTTATCAAAGCATTGATGTCGGGGTTGGGAGTAGTCCGGTTCTGGCAGATATGGATAATGATGGATTGGCAGATTTGATTGTAGGTGAAAGGTCTGGGAATCTAAACTATTTCCATAATGGTGGTAGCACCGGATCGCCGAGTTTTGGCTCCAGTCCGGATGATGGATTTTTTGGTGAAGTCGATGTTAGGGATAGCAATGGGTTTGGCGGGCATAGTACGCCAACGCTGGTTCAAACTAATCTGGACACATTCTTAGTCGTAGGC
>JAHHJQ010000387.1 GCA_018680005.1 Bacteroidia bacterium
GTCTTCCAATGCCTCGAGAGGGGGGACTTGATTGCAAAGCAATTCGACTCCATAGTCATTCATCGCGATTGAGAAAGACATTGGTTTGATCTGAGACATCCGATATGCGACCAGGGTTCCGATACCCTCATTGGCAAATCGACCTTCAAAGGGATATAGCAGGAGATGATACCCTTCCTTACTCTCAAAGTATTCAATCAGAAACTGATCCCGGGTAGGGACTATAGATCTTCTGGCTTGTTCATTAGTCAACGGGATCAGCTCCTTGAGCTCAATGTCACCTTCCTCTCCTCGGGCTGCCAAATCAATCTGAGACCTGAGTGATTCTGATAACTGCGAAGTCAATGGCATCCTGCCTCCGGAATAGGAGGGGATCTTCCCTGATTTTTTAGAACTTTTTCTTACTTGTACGTCAAGACCTTTGATCCTCACCAATTCCAGACTCCGACCCGCAAACCAGAAGTTGTCCCCGGGCATCAATTGTGAAATGAAGTATTCTTCTATGCTTCCGATCTTTCTTCCAGATGTGAACTTGATATTCATCATCGTATTGCTGACAATCGTACCGATCGACAGGCGATGTCGCATGGCAGCAGCCCTGTTTTTGATCCGAAAGATCCCTGCACCATCGATGCCCACCTTTTGATATTCATTGTATGCCTGTAGAGATGCGCCTCCTGTCGTGATAAATGCCAGCACCCAATTCCATTCTTCCTCCGAAATACTGGAGTAGGCAAAAGTGGACTTTACTTCATCATAGATGATCTTAGGATCAAATCCTTCGGATACGGCCAGGGTGGTTAGATACTGAATCAGCACATCAAAAGAGCGGATATAGGGCATCCGATATTCCAGGTTTTGATTGGCAATCGCATCTCGCAATGCAGGTCCCTCCATCAATTCCATGGCATGGGTAGGCAGAAAATATATACGAGACTTTTCACCGGGTCGATGTCCACTCCTACCCGCTCGTTGCATAAACCTGGCGACTCCCTTCGGACTACCGACCTGGATGATCGTATCTACAGGTCTGAAATCCACACCAAGATCAAGACTGGATGTGCAGACTACCGCTTTTAGTTTGCCCAGGTACAATTGCTCTTCCACCCAATCCCGCAATTCTCTGCTCAGAGACCCATGATGCACCGCTACTAGTCCTATTAGATCGGGTGAAGTGTGGATCAACTTCTGATACCAGATCTCACACTGCGCTCTCGTATTGGTAAATATCAGGGTGGTATCACTTTCAAAGATGATCGGTACTATCTTTTTCAGCAATTTGATACCCAGATGTCCACCCCATGAGAATTCTTCAATCTTATCCGGCAAGATAGATACGAGTTCAATTTCCTTCTCTATATCCGCCTTAATGATCCTTGGTGTATATGGATAATCGCGTTTGCCCATCAACACGGCTAAAGCTTCATCCATATTGCCGATCGTTGCTGATATGCCCCAAACCTTGAGATCCGGTATAAATGCCAACAATCGGGATAAAGCGAGTTCCATCTGGACACCGCGTTTCGAACCCAAAAGCTCGTGCCATTCATCTACAATTACTGCCTTTGTTGTTCCAAAGAATTTCTTGTATCCCTTTGATGCAATCAGCAAATGCATGCTCTCCGGCGTTGTGATCAATATTTCTGGAGGCTGTTCGCGTTGCTTGGTTCGGTCTTTTGTACTGGTGTCTCCGGTTCTGATGCTGACCTTCCACTTCAATCCCAAACCATTGATCGCTCTATTGGCTGATATTGCAATTTCTTTGGACAGTGCCCGGATCGGGGTGATCCATATGATCTGAAGTCCATTCTTCGTTTTCTCAATGTCTCCCTCTTGATCCCGGATAAATTCTAATAGTGCAGGCATCAGCAAGGAATAGGTCTTTCCACTTCCGGTTGGTGCATTGATGATCCCACTCTCGCCCTGCAGATATGCCTTCCACGCTTTCATCTGGAAAGGAAAAACCTTCCATCCCATACTTCGGAACCACGCTTGCCCATATCCGATCAATTCCTTCTTCATTGCTGCAATGATACTGTATTCGAAAGTTTATCCAGACCTGAATTGTGCAGAGATAAATTCATTATTTTTAAATATGAAAATTATAATCTCCCTGGCAATCAGTTTGTTGTTTCAGGTTATAGTCTATGGGCAGCTCAGTTTTAGCGTGCCCAAAGACAATCCTATAGAATTGGGCAAAGTCAACTGGATGAGAAATTATGATGAAGCCATTGCTCTCGCTACTAGATCCAATAAACCCATTTTTATACTCTTTCAAGAAGTACCCGGATGTGCGACGTGTCGTAATTTTGGTAATGATGTCCTTTCTCACCCCTTTATTGTAGAGATGATCGAGACCCATTTTGTGCCTCTTGCTATATTCAACAACGTCAAAGGCCATGATCGCGAAATCCTGTATCGATTCAAAGAACCAACCTGGAACAATCCTGTGATCAGAGTAGTCAATCAGGATGGTAAAGACATTGTAAATCGACTGGGTAGAGGATGGACCGAACTCAATGTATCCTATTCAATTGCTAGTGCACTGGATAAGTGGAAGCAGGATATTCCTGAATATTTTAAAATCTATCAAACCGAACTTATTGGTAATTCCGGGCCTGTAAAAGAAGCCAATCTGGCCATGTACTGTTTCTGGACTGGGGAGAAGGAATTATCAAAAATCGATGGCATTCTATCCACAGAGCCTGGTTTTATGCATGGACGAGAAGTCGTAAAGATCCGGTACAATCCTTATGATACTAACATTGATAAAATCATCACGAAAGCAGAAAAAGTGAGCTGTGCAGATGCAGTTTATCTTGATGATACCGATGAGGTTAATAGCGACCTCCCAATCAAAAAAACATCTAAATATAGAATGGACAAAGACAACAAATATTATTTGTCCAAAACTGCTTACCAGAATATTCCAATGACTCCTCTCCAGGCTACGAAAGTCAACGGTGCAATAGGAAGTGGTGATAATCCAGAAAAGTATTTGTCACCACGACAGTTAGAATTATTTAATTATTATAAAAACAGGAAAACAATTAATGTAATCGGCAAGCCATTAATTGAAAAATGGTATAATTTAATTAATTAAATTTCTTGCAATAATTGTTGTGCTTCTATTAATGGTACAAAATCAGAATCGGCATCACTCCAAATATTGAATGCCCTATCCAATGATTCCTTAGCCTTCGATTTATTTCCTTTTCCCAAATAAGCTTTCGCAAATAAAACTTGAATTTCAGGATTTGAACTGTCTAGTTTGTAAGCTTCATTTAATATATCAATACTTTCATCGTAGTCTTCCAGGCTATTGTATATCTCCGCCATAACTGTTGCCAGTGCATGTCTTGGAAGGCCTGTTGTATCACTAAAAAGTTGCATATTTTGAAGTGCGCTTTCATAGTTGCCTGAATACAGATCTCTAAACCCTTCTATCATGATCATCTGTGTGGCAGTTCCACCAACCTTAAGATCATCAGAGCACTCTTCCATTGATTTGGTCATCAATTCACCATCCTGTGTAGCAATGCCAACATTAACCTGTATGATACATGCAAAATTTATGTTGCCCATATCTATATTCTTAACTATCTCACCATGCTTTTGCTGAATCAATTCTAGTGCCCCGCAATCCTTATATCTTTTTATAGAGTTATAATTATAATATTGTGCATCGATCATTACAGGAGGTGCCACAGTTGAAAATACAGCGATTCGTTCCTGATCTGTTTCAAGATATTTATCTGCCATTCCTCTATTATAATAATAGTTGGTCAAGTAGGTCATAGCTGTAACACTATCCTGAGCAGATTTGGACTTTTTGAGCGCATTATCAATTGATTTTTCCGCATTACTGAAATCACCTTTTTTTAAATATGCTGTGGATATATCAAGGTGATTTTGAACATTATTGTCATCAACTAATAATTGATTATCAAAATATTCGATTGCTTTATCAAAATCACCTTGATTCATATAAAGCGTTCCTAGTTGTCGAATCTCACCAGCTTTGTCGGGATATAATTGTTGAAATTCTTCAAAATATTTCAACGCTTTATCAAATTCACCTTGTTCAGAATATATATTCCCCAGGTTTAATAGAAAACCTCCTTTGTGCCCGGCATCGTAACCTTCTTTCCAGTTTGTTTCTAGATTATCAATTTGACCAGTTATTTGATATATCAATCCAAGTATGCGATACGGCTCTTCATTTTGAGGATATAACTTTTTCCACATCTCTCCTAGTCGGACAGCACGACCCATATCATTTTGAAATAGATAATA
>JAHHJQ010000434.1 GCA_018680005.1 Bacteroidia bacterium
TACCATGGCAACCAGGATGTATATATCATTCCAGTACTTGGAGGGGTACCAAAACGTATCACCTATCAATCTTTTTCGGATAGAATGGTAGATTGGCATCCCAATGGTGAACAGATTTTGTTTGCATCCCGAAGAATGATGGGGCAAAGATCTGCCAATCAGTTTTTTCTTGTTTCCAAAAACGGTGGATTACCGGAAAAACTGGCCATCCCCTATGGAGAACTTGCCAGCTATTCGCCTGATGGAAAACAATTGGCATATATCACTAAAATCACGGAAAATTATCCTTTCAAAAGATATCGTGGTGGGCTCGCATCAGATATCCTGATTTTTGATTTAGAATCCCGTGTTGTCAGAAATATCACTAATAATCATGCAAACGACGGAAAACCGGCATGGGCGGGCGATATCGTTTATTTTCTTTCTGATCAGGCAGACGACATGCGCCTTAATGTATGGGCCTATGACAGTAAGCAAGGATCTGCTCGTCAAATTACCAAATTCAAAGATTTTGATATTTCATTTCTTTCGGCAGGCCCCAAAGAACTTGTTTTTGAAGCTGGTGGAGAGCTCTACATGATGGATCTTGCTACCCAGGTATACCGACCCGTGCAAGTCAATGTGATCAGTGACCTGTCCGCAGAGATACCAAGAAGCGTCAATGTCGAAAATCGAATTCAAAATATGACTGCTGCCCCCGGTGGGAAGCGAATTGTTTTTGAAGCACGTGGAGAGTTATTCAATGTCCCGGTTAAAGATGGATATACCATAAATCTAACTCAATCCAGTGGTGCTTTTGATAGGGAACCTGCATGGTCTCCAGATGGAAAATTGCTTGCCTGCTGGAGTGATCGATCAGGTGAAAATGAAATTTATTTACACGATACGCAAGGAAAAGCAGAACCTAGAAAATTGACGAATAGGGGTGCCGGTTATGGATATGCCTTATACTGGTCACCAGATAGTGAGTGGATTAGTTTTATTGATGAAAAGAACGATATCTATATTGTCGAAACTGAGTCAGGTACTTCAACTAAGGTAGCCAACACGCTTTGGAATCTGGGTCATGGGAGCAGACACGGATATCCCATCAATTGGTCACCGGATTCAAAATGGATCACATTCGCCTTAGGTGCAGAAAATGCTAACTCCGCAATATTCATCTATGATGTGGAGAATAAGCTTCTCCAGCAAATAACCAGCAGTTTTTATAATGATGTTTCACCTGTTTTTGGTGCAGAAGGGAAGTATCTGTTTTATAGGACAGATCGCAATTTTGCACCCCACTATTCAGACATGGGAGATGGCACCTGGGTCTATCCTAATGCAACCCAAATAGCGGCTATAGCTCTGACAGAAGATGTGCCTTCATTATTTACTCCGAAGAACGATGCATTAGAAATCAAAGAGGAAAACGAGGAGAATAATGAAACCGAAAAGGAAAAAGAGCCATCCGGTGATAAGGATTCAGCATCGGAAAAGGACAAAGACGATCTGGAAGTAAAGATCGATTTTGAAGACATGGAAACACGGCTGATGCTCTTACCCGCCAGAGCAGGTAACATCGGCAACTTGTTTCCCTTCAAAGGAAAATTGCTATATCAGCGCTTCCCAAACACAGGTTCGGAAAATCGTACTTCTTCCTTGATCCTATATGATATGGATAAACGTGAGGAGGAAACGGTTATGGAAGATGTAGGTAGTGCCGCACTCACCGCTGATGGCAAAGCATTACTCGTCAGCAGCAGACGCAAATATGGAATTATCAAACCTATGCCTGGTCAAAAGATCAAGGACGCGATCCCTACTAATGGTTTAGTCATGGATCTTGTCCCTAAAGAAGAATGGCATCAATTATTTATAGATGCCTGGCGTAGACATCGTGATTTCTTTTATGATCCAAACATGCATGGATTAGATTGGGCCAAACTGCGCGAACAATATGGTGCCTTAGTCGAAGATGCACGAACCAGATGGGATGTCACCAATATCATGTCCAATCTTGCAGCTGAACTGAGTGCAGGACACACGTATACTTTTGGAGGTGATGTAGAACGCGTAAGCCCAAGCAATACGGGTTATTTAGGTATTGATTGGGAACTAGGAAATAATAATCTATATAAGATCGGACGTATCGTCCAGCCAGCAGTTTGGGATACTGAAATAAGATCACCATTTGACCAGCCTGGAGTCCCAATTGAAGTTGGCGATTATATCCACAGCGTCAATGGTGTGACACTTGATCCTACAAAAGATCCATACGCAGCATTTACAGGACTTTCCGGACAAACTGTCTCTCTTGTGACGAGCAAAAACGGTAACAACGCCGATGCAAAGCAATATATCATAAAATGTATGTCTCAAGGTGAGGAAAGCCGTTTGCGCTATCTTGAATGGATAGAAAACAATAGAAAAATGGTTGAAGATCTTTCCGATGGCAAACTAGGATATGTGTACATGTCTAATACCAGCGGCAGAGGTCAACTTGAATTAGTTAGAATGTTCTAT
Organism: Bacteroidia bacterium; assembly: GCA_018680005.1. Taxonomy (GTDB): domain Bacteria; phylum Bacteroidota; class Bacteroidia; order Chitinophagales; family Saprospiraceae; genus HDS-20. The sequence continues at coordinate 2,509 of JAHHJQ010000434.1, forward strand.
GGGCAGTTGGA
>JAHHJQ010000188.1 GCA_018680005.1 Bacteroidia bacterium
TTTTTCTGGTGGAGGCAGAGGTGAAAATGACAGACGTGGTAATCAAGGAAATACTGATGGCGATCCTGACTCTGACAAACTAAGTGGAATTTCTTCAGGATCAGGTACTATTGGAGGTGGACTCGAAAATCGGGGAGGTGCAGGTCCGAAAATAGAGGACCAGTCTCAGGAACAAGGGAAAGTTGTCATCAAGATCTGTATAGATTCTTCAGGAAGGGTTGTCAGTGCCAACTATACACAAGGAGGATCAACAACCACCAACAGAACCCTAATCAATCTGGCCATTGCCAATGCCAAAAAGTATCGTTTTGATTCATCTTCTTTAGACAGGCAATGTGGGACCATCGCATATAACTTTAAGGTGCAATAAGAGGCGCAAGGTTTGAGGCTGAGGGCAAGAGGCTCTTAATACCTAAATTACGTTGACAGGTGAGCAACTCATTAAAAGTAAGCTACTAAAAACGTTGCTAATTACGTACGTAATTAATAACTTTATGTTATGAAAGTAGTAAACTATACTGAACTAAGAACGAATCTGAAGCATTGGTTGAACTCGGTTATTGATGATGTCGAGGAAGTAGTAATTAAGCGCAAGAACCAAAAGGACTTGGTACTCATCTCTTTGGAAGAATACAATGCTCTTGTAGAGACTAATTATCTGTTGTCTGGAAAGAATAGAGAAGTGTTATTGACGTCTTTGGATGAAGTGAAGAAGGGGGGTAAGGAATATCAAGACCTGATTGAAGAATGAAAATAGCATGGTCAAGTCGAGCTTGGGAAGACTATTTATATTGGCAAAAAACGGACAAAAGAAAGCTCAAACGCATCAATATCCTTATCAAAGATACCTTAAGAATCCCATTCAGTGGGATTGGCAATCCAGAACCCCTAAGACATCAACTGCAAGGTTTTTGGTCAAAACGAATTGACAAAGAACATCGCTTGGTATACGCTTACAACGAAATTGAATTATTGATTATCGCATGTAGATATCACTATTAGAATAAGTTGAGCGCTATTTGATCCGTTCGGGGTAATTTAAACCTGAGGCTCACAGGTGCAACTACCGGCGATAATTTATTGTAGCATTTGTAATGCGGGTTGAAAATTACAAAGCCCACAACCACTAAAAAAAGTAAACCCGATGGGTCTTCGCCATCGGGTTTCTGCAATCTACTAATTTGCTAACTAACTATCCCTTTTTAGCTTTTGGTATGTAGAGTATATGTTTGCATAATTGAATTCGTAACTATAACTCTAATTAAAGGCTTTTTCTTTTAGCTTAGGACCTGCATTATACCATATGAATCCGGCATTATACCAAATGCAAAATTTGTTATACTTTCCAATCTTGCTTACTACGAATTAGTGGCCATGTCCTACGAAGAAGTCCTGAAGTTTATGTTTGCCCAGCTCCCTATGTACCAAAGAATCGGGACTACGGCTTTCAAAAAAGATCTTACCAATATTCGTGCGCTGTGTTCTGCACTAGGTGATCCGCAGAAAGGATACTATAGTCTCATCCATATTGCCGGAACGAATGGTAAGGGATCTACTGCACACATGCTAGCAGCAGTGTATCAGTCTGCAGGCTACAAAGTTGGATTATACACTTCTCCACATTATAAGGATTTCAGAGAGCGCATCAAGATCAATGGTCAGATGGTCTCGAAAAAAGAAGTCGTGGATTTCATTGAATCAAACCAGTATGATATTCAGGAGATCCAACCATCATTTTTCGAAATGTCTGTGGCCCTGGCCTTTGATTCGTTTCGAAGACACGAAGTAGATCTGGCTATCATAGAAACCGGGCTTGGAGGACGCTTGGACTCAACAAATATCATCGATCCACTCTCTTCCACAATCACCAATATCGGATTGGATCACCAGAACATGTTGGGAGATACATTGGAAGAAATCGCTGCGGAAAAAGCGGGCATTATAAAAAAGGGAACACCCGTCATCATCGGTAAGCACCAACCCGAGACTGATCCTGTCTTTCTAGCCAAAGCAGCTGCATGCGATGCACCGATCTATTTCGCCCAGGACCTTTTTCATGCACAATACATCGAACAGAACATCGACAGTCTTTCCGTTTCTTTCCGCGACTTATCTACCAAAGAGGAGTGGCAATGTTGCCTTCCCTCAGGCGTCATATATAATATGGATAATGCACTCACAGCACTCTCTACGGTTCATGTGGTAAATCAATCTTCACAATTTAAGGTAGATCAAGACGGTCTTATCAACGGGTTGGAAAACTTCAAATCATTGAGCAATTACATCGGTAGATGGCATGTAAAATCCAAAGAACCTCTAGTCATACTGGATGCGGCACATAACGAAGATGGTATTCATGAAGTGATGGAGCGGGTCGACAAGACAACCTTTCCCAAAGTACATGTGGTATTTGGTTCCGTTAAAGACAAGCCGATGGAGAAAATATTCAAGCTACTACCGAAAGCATACAGATACTATTTTGCTAAACCTGATGTACCACGTGGTCTGGATACAAGCACACTATCTCAAATGGCAAATGAAGCAGGCTTAAAATCAAGATCGTATGTAAGTTGTACCAATGCACTTCGTGCCGCGAAGCGTGCTGCTTCTAAAGATGATCTGATCTTGGTTACTGGAAGTACCTTTGTGGTCGCTGAGGTGATTTAGGTCGGCTTATCGAATGATATGCATATATCCTGACCTTTGCGAAGAGATTCCATTGAAATCGATGTCCAGTACGTAGAAATAGGTTCCGTCCGGCAAATCAGTTGCACTATCCCAGGTAGCATCCCAATCATTGTTGTATGCTGTGGATTGATAGATTCTGTTGCCCCATCTATTGAATATCATCAGTTCGTGTTCAGGAAAAAACTCAATATTTTCAATCACAAAGACGTCATTAATGCCATCATTATTCGGGGAGAATCCATTTTTGACTACCAGGCTTGGAGGATCCACAGAAACAAAGATGGTTGCAGTCTCGCAGACACTATTGATACATACCTCGTAAATAATAGTATCCGGTCCATTTAAGCTCATATAACCCAGATCAGGAGTATATGTAATCGTCCCGTCCGGATTAGCCACGGCCATTCCATGGGCAGGAGGATCAGTAATTGTCAAACTCGTCAATACTCCAGGCACTTGATCATTGCCGGTTGGATCAAATGTGATCAGCGTGTTTACAGTCGCATCTACAGTGTCGTTGACAGCGATAAATTGTAAAGGAATACTCGGTTCTTGTACAAATACACGATATATGACCGTATCCGTCAGACCAATATCATCTCTCAATACAAGACATGCTGAATCCTGTCCGACATCAAGACCGGTAACTTCTATACAAGATGATCCTATGATGGGGTCGATCATTGCAAATGTTCCTGATTCGGAAGGACATATGTTGATTATTTCAACAACTGCTCCTCTAAGATCGTCCATCGCAAAGCACATTGTATCAATCTGGTTGATCTCAATAGTATCGACCATAACATTTGGAGATATGCAATATACCTCTGCTGTTACAGTGTCACTGCATGTTGTCACCAAACCGTTGATCACGATTTCACGCAAACCATTCGCTACTTCGATCTCCAATCCATAAGGAATGATGATGGTATTCAAGTCAATTTCAATTTTCTGAGCAGATTTTCTTTCAGTAATCCACATGATGGAATAGTCATTTGTGCTCAATCCGCCATCCATGAGATTGGATATCAGATTGATGGTCCAGCTTGCACCTGGATCGTATACATTCATGGAATCTGCCAGATCATCGAGTGTCACAAAACTGAACGAATACTTATTGCCATTGATAAGTACAGAATCGACAAGGAAATCCGGATTGGGATCTGTGATGCTGGTTAAGTTACTCAGATTGTAGCTATTGCGAATCGTATCGTATTGGCAAGGAGTAATTGGACCTGTATATATGCTTCCATCCACTTCAATAGCGTAATCATTTCGATCTGCGTATGGAACATCCAGGCAAATAGGAATGATAGGATCACAGTTGATATTCTGGAAGTAGATATCTGTCACAGTATAGAAACAGTTTTGGCCCAAAGCCACAGTTGCTATACCCAATGAGAAGAGGTAAATAAGAAAGACTTTGCTCATGAGAGCGTCCATAGTTTAGTATTAGTTCACAATGGAAATAGAAAGTAGGCTGTATGAGTGTTGTATTGCGCAGCTGGATACTGCGAATCGTACAACATATTAAAACAAATACTATTCCATAATGAACAAGGCCGGACGAGTCAAGACAAATGTATATAGCCCCGGGAGTTAAAGCTTTTTGATGATCTTATTTGATCAGACACCGATCCCAATAACGGACCTCATGGCTTCTTCAGTCGAACTGTCCAACTCCTGGATTTGATCGGGCTTTAAGTGGAAAATAAAACCATTGGTGGGATTGGGGCCTGTTGGGACAAAAACGGTGACATCACCACTGTCCAATTTGTCGGTAACGAATCCCGTCATTCGTGTTCCGGTATTGAAAACATCGACAAGAACGACCTTGGAAAACGGCATATCCTTAGATCCTGAGAATTGCTGAACAGTTTCCTTGATTGCCTTATAAAATGGCAACTTCAATAACCATTCTTTTTCAACCCAGGCAAAGATTGATTTACCCAATTGTGTCTGAACAATAACCCCAACGGAGAAGCAAACCAATAACAG
>JAHHJQ010000011.1 GCA_018680005.1 Bacteroidia bacterium
GCTGCTAATAATTCCTGTGTACGGATAACACCAAGTAATTCCTGAATTTCATTACCGATAAGATTCTGACCCCCGTCTCCTCTGGTTAATGATAAATAGGTTGTCTCGTACTTTTTCTCGTTGTTCAAATACGAAATCATCGAAGTGTTCTCGTCATCAGGATGAGCAGCTACGTAAAGCACAGATCCTAAGACCTGTAGTTTCTGAATGCCTTCGAATATTTCGGTAGAAGTATACGATTTGGTAGCCTGACCGTTCGATAATACTGGTAGTAAAAGGGTTAGGATAAGAAAAGTGAAAAGTGATCGCTTCATATACAATGGTAACTAATTCTTTTAGATTAGACGAAAGTAAAACTCAATGGTTTGGATTGTGTTTAACGATATTATTTTATTGTATTCTTAAATTCCAAACTGGATGCTCATTTTCCTATCGACATTCAGTAAATTTAAGGCTTCTCAGCAAACACAATTTTACCGCAATAACCTACCACAAGAATTGAACTATGCCTGATTTTGTTCACCTCCATTGTCATACACAATATTCACTGTTGGATGGTGCGGCTGAAATTGGAACGATGATGGACAAAGCAGTCGCTGATGGTCAGTTAGGCGTGGCATTGACCGACCATGGGAATATGTTCGGTGCTTTCAAATTTGTGGCTGAAGCAAAAAAGAGAAAGATAAAGCCCATAATTGGATGTGAATTCTATATCGTCGAAGACCGGCATAAGAAGTCTTTCAAGAAAAGTGCAGGTGAATCCGACAAGAGATATCATCAACTCCTACTGGCCAAGAATGAGCAAGGATATCGTAATCTTAGTAAACTTTGTTCACTTGGATTCATAGAAGGCCTATATTCAAAATGGCCTCGTATTGACAAAGAGCTGTTGCTGCAATATCATGAAGGTATAATCGCAACCAGTTGCTGTCTTGGGGCAATGGTCCCATCTTTTATCGTCCAAAAAGGGGAGGAGGCCGCAGAGAAAGAACTCAAATGGTGGCTGGATGTGTTTGGCGAAGATTATTATATCGAATTGCAGCGACATCAAATTCCCAAGATCGACGATTCCAACATGAGCCAGGAGGATGTCAACCAGGTGCTGATCAAATTTGCCAGAAAACATGGAGTGAAAGTCATTGCTACTAATGACTCGCACTATGTAGATAGAGATGACGCCAATGCACATGACATTCTTTTGTGTGTCAACCAGGGAGAATTGCAAACGACACCCATAGGTCGGGGCAGAGGATACCGTTTTGGATTTCCGGTAGACAATACCGAGTTTTTCTTCAAGACCAAACAAGAGATGTCTTCCCTCTTCTCTGATATACCTGAGGCCCTTGATCATACTATGGACATCTTTGGTAAGATTGACGAGTTGAGTCTGGCGCAAGATGTTTTGCTACCTGCTTTCCCAATTCCAAAAGAATTCAAAAGTCAAGATGATTTTTTGAGACATCTTTCCTTCAATGGCGCTAAACGTCGCTATGGTGCAATCACGCCGGAAATAGAAGAAAGGCTCAATTTCGAATTGATGACCATCCAGAAATCAGGTTATCCGGGGTATTTTCTTATCGTTCAGGACTTTACCAATGTAGCAAGAGAGATGGGTGTAGCTGTTGGCCCCGGAAGAGGTTCAGCCGCAGGTTCCTTAGTTGCGTACTGTACAGGTATTACCAATGTAGACCCACTCAAGTATGATCTCCTGTTTGAGCGGTTTCTCAATCCGGAAAGGATATCGATGCCAGATATTGATATCGATTTTGATGATATCGGTCGGGCAAAGATCATCGATTATGTGATCGACAAATATGGAAAAAATCAGGTTGCTCAGATTATTACCTATGGTAGTATGGCGGCTAAGTCCTCTATAAGAGACGTGGGAAGAGTGCTTGATCTGCCACTTTCTGAGGTGGATAAAGTAACCAAGATGTTTCCTCAAAATCTTTCTGCATCACTTAACAAGGTTTTAAAGGAGGGAGGCATCGACCCAAAGCTAAAAGATAAATTGAATGGTGAGGATCTCGATAGGGCAGCGCAATTCCGAAAACTCGCCGAACAGGACAATCTTTTGGGTGAGACTTTGAGAACAGCAAAATCCCTTGAAGGCTCTGTCAGAAACACCGGCGTCCATGCCTGTGGTGTTATCATCACTCCAGATGAAATCATGAATTATGTCCCGGTTACTGTGGCAAAGGACTCAGATTTGTTATTGAGCCAATTTGATAATAGTGTTGCGGAAGATGCCGGATTGCTCAAGATGGATTTTCTGGGGCTCAAGACTTTGTCCATCATTAATTCAGCCGTCGAGTTTATAAAAGATACCAGAGGTATTGAAATCAATATTGACGAAATTGACCTTGAAGATAAATCGACTTACGAGTTGTTTCATCGAGGGGATACGATAGGAATATTCCAATACGAGTCCGCCGGTATGCAAAAACATCTTAAGGACCTCAAACCAGACAAGTTTGAAGACCTTATCGCGATGAATGCATTGTATCGTCCTGGCCCAATGCAGTATATACCTAACTTCATTGCCAGGAGACATGGTAAGGAACCGATCAGCTATGATCTTCCGGATATGGAAGAATATCTGAAGGAGACTTATGGGATCACAGTGTATCAAGAGCAGGTAATGCTCCTATCTCAGAAGCTCGCTGGTTTTTCAAAAGGTGAAGCCGATACCTTAAGAAAAGGTATGGGTAAGAAGATTAAGGCGGTTCTGGATAAGATGTATCCCAAATTTGTAGAAGGATGTACGAAAAATGGTCACCCCAAAGAAGTAGTAGACAAGATCTGGAAAGATTGGGAGGCTTTTGCATCCTATGCATTCAATAAATCACATTCGACATGTTATGCGCTCGTGGCATTCCAGACAGCATACCTGAAAGCCAATTATCCGCAGGAGTTCATGGCGGCAGTGTTGACCCATAACAAAAATGATATTTCCAAAGTCAATCTATTCCTCAGAGAAGCGAAAAGACTAGCTATTGATGTACTTGGACCTGATGTCAACGAAAGTAAACTCAACTTCTCTGTAAATCCGAAGGGGCAGATTCGATTTGGATTGTCCGCACTGAAGGGAGTGGGTGAAGCACCCGTAGAGGAGATTATCAGAAATAGAAAAGAGGGAGGCCCATATACTGCGATTATTGATTTCATGACCAGAAGCCAGTTTGCATCGGTGAATCGAAAATGTATTGAATCTCTGGCATATGGTGGAGCATTTGATTGTTTTGGAGATATTCATCGCGCACAGTACTTTGGAGCGACAGATAAGTATGATACCTATATTGATCACCTCATCAAGTATGCTAATTCATATCATACCCTGAAGTCCCAGTCACAGAACAGCTTATTTGGTGAATCCCAGACAGACCAACTTGTTCTGCCACAAGTTCCCAGTGTACCAAAATGGTCCTTGATCAAGAAACTGACAAAAGAAAAGGATGTCGCAGGCATCTATGTTACCGGCCACCCATTGGATGACTATAGATACGAGGTGGATAATTTTACCACTTGTACCTTAGAAGATCTCGACAGATATAAAGGGCAACGTGTAAAGGTAGCAGGCATCATTACTTCTGCAGAGAATAGATTGGATCGCAAAGGAGTAGGCTATGGAAGATATACTTTAGAGGATTACAACGGCTCTTTAGAATTCATGATGCGCAAAGAAGCATATCGGGATTATCGCAATAGACTAGAAAAAGGAGAGGTCGTACTGATCGAAGCAGCATACAAACAATCCTGGAACGATCCGGATCGCTATTATTTCAATGTTGAGAAAGTCAGGCAACTGGCAGCAGTGAGTGACGAGATGACCAAATCAATTACCATAAGAGTTCCGATCCGCGATGTTACCGAAGAAATGATTGCAGAATTGGAATCCCTATGTACCAAATATAAAGGGAAACATGTCCTAAAGATGGAATTACTCGATATGGAAGCCCGAGAAAAATTGCAGTTCAATATACCCTCAAGGAAGATCAATGCAGATAATGACTTTATTACACATCTACAGGCAATGGGTCTATTGTATCATGTAAATTAGACTTTGGTATATAAAATTTAACCAAATGTATATCAGTGACGTATTTAATGACAATAAGTCCTGAATTTCGAAGTTTAGATCTTGAATTATGAAAAAATACCTTTTACTCCTACCTATTTTGGCCTTAATGGCTTGTTCTGATTCCACTACTAAGAAAGAGGTATCAGAAGAGAATGCTAAGGAAGAAGCTCAAGTCGAACAAGCATCGCTGCGTACCATTTCAAATGGGACACCGGTATATAACTATAGCGAACTGGAACCAATGCTCCAAAAGGAAGATGGTACAACTTACGTGATCAATTTTTGGGCTACATGGTGCAAGCCTTGTGTCGAGGAATTGCCATACTTCGAACAGCTGACTGAAACCTACAAAGGTGACCAGGTAAAAGTGGTCCTTGTCAGTTTGGATTTTGAAAAACAATTTGAAAAGAAGTTAGTTCCTTTTATGCAGAAGCATGATTTGCAATCCGAGGTAGTTGTTTTATTGGATCCTGACAGCAATAGTTGGATAGACAAGGTCAACCAGGATTGGAGTGGAGCCATTCCGGCTACCATTATTTACAATGGGGCGCAGCGGGAGTTTCGTGAAGGATCATATGCATCATTTGAAGAATTGCAAGATATCATCAAAACGTACTTATAATTAAAAATTTTAAATCTTAACACCATGAAAAAACCATTATTAATCGCACTAATAGCATTTGCAGGAATCGGTGGATATTTTGGCTACAAAGCCATGTCTGGTCCTTGTTGTGCAGACGGTGCCATATGCGAAAAGGCGGAAACAGGGGAATGTAAAAAAGCAAAAGCCAGTACTGTAGCATTGACGAATACAGATGTTTCCGATACCTACGGAATTGGTAGCGTAGCAGCCAACTTTACATTAAAGAATGCCCAAAATGATCAAATGCCGTCTTTAGACG
>JAHHJQ010000018.1 GCA_018680005.1 Bacteroidia bacterium
TGGAATACGAGTTTAGGCTAACACGAGAAAGACAAGAAGCGGAAAGAAGAATTATTGAGGCCAACGCCAAAGCTGAAGCAAATAGAATATTAAATGCTTCTCTGAGTGCTAATATCTTGAGGGATAAGGGAATTGAAGCAACTCTAGAATTAGCGAAGTCTCCAAATAGCAAAGTAGTAATAGTAGGTTCAGGTGATGATGGATTGCCATTGATTTTGGGTAATTAAAATATTTCGGTCTTTAATAATTACTAAAGATCAAAGATTCTGCAAGCGCAGTTGGTTTTATTATTTTGTGATGCATTAAATGCTACACGATGAGATACATAAAGTCAACTGCGTTTTTTATTCTTCTTCTTTTTGTCGCCTGTCAGCCCAAGGATATCGCTGATATGGTGATCATAAATGGTGAAGTCGCAACAGTCAATCAAGATCAACCAACGGCACAAGCCCTTGCGATCAAGGGAGATCGAATTATGAATGTGGGTTCTGATGAAGAGATTTCCAAACTTATAGGAGATGCAACAGAAGTCATTGATGCCAATGGAGAATTTGTAATGCCGGGGTTCATTGAAGGCCATGGCCACTTTTCAGGATTAGGGAATAGTTTAATGATCCTGAATTTCATGAATTCCAAAAACTGGGATGAGATCGTCGCCCAGGTCAAAGAAAAAGTGGACGAGACCGAGGAAGGAGAATGGATTACCGGAAGAGGCTGGCATCAAGAGAAATGGGACAAGTCTCCAGATAGACAAGTTTTGGGTTATCCCTATCATGATCATTTGAGCGATATCTCTCCGGATAATCCTATAGTCTTGCGACATGCCAGTGGACATTCTCTTTTTGCCAATAAAAAAGCAATGGACATTGCTGGGGTGACCAAAGAAACACCCAATCCGTCAGGTGGAAATATCGTCAGGAATGCTTCCGGAGAGGCCATTGGTGTTTTTGAGGAACGTGCAATGGGCATCATTACCAAAGCATACCAGGAATTTCGGGCCGGGATATCTGAAGAACAAAAATTGAAAGAATGGCATGATGGTATTGAATTAGCCGAAGAAGAATGCATTTCAAAGGGGATAACATCTTTTCAAGATGCGGGATCCAGTTATGCCGAAATTGAACGATACAAAAAACTTGCAGAAAATAGTGAATTGGACCTTAGATTATGGGTAATGATCCGGCAATCTTTCGAAGCCATGAAAGACAATCCGGAAACCAAACCCCTTCGGAATTATGGCAATCACTTTTTTACGGTTGGAGGTATAAAGGCTGCAGTTGATGGTGCATTAGGGGCTTTTGGTGCCTGGCTACTTGATGATTACGAAGATCAACCTGGATTCTATGGGCAGAATACCACTACAATTGAGACGCTCGAAGGAATCGCTGAAGTTGCAATTGAAAACGACCTTCAATACTGTATACATGCGATCGGTGATCGAGCCAACCAGGAGGTCCTAAATATTTTTGAAAAAACCTTCAAATCTCACCCTGGTAAAACCAATCTCCGATGGAGAATAGAACACTCTCAGCATCTTGCAATTGAAGATATTCCGAGATTTGGAGAATTAGGTGTAATTGCCTCAATGCAGGCCATTCATTGTACCTCTGATGCTCCATTTGTAGAAAAGAGATTGGGGAAGGAAAGAGCTAAATATGGTGCATATCCTTGGAGATCTCTATTAGATGCAGGCGCCGTAGTTACCAATGGTACAGATGCTCCGGTGGAAGATGTTGATCCTATTCCATCATTTTATGCATCAGTGACCAGATCACGATCCGATACAGACTTGATATTCTATCCCGAACAAGCCATGACTCGAGAAGAAGCTCTTTATTCGTACACGATGGCCTGTGCCTTTGCGGCATTTGAAGAAGATGATAAAGGATCATTGGAACCCGGAAAACTTGCCGATATTGTCATCTTATCGGAAAACCTACTCTCTTGTAATACACCGAAAATCCTGGATGCAGAAGTTTTGTATACCATAATTGGAGGAAATGTGAAATACCAAAAGGAAATATAGACATGTTAAATACTACCTAAAACATCTGAATCTATATCACATTAGCATATAATTTGATATGATAGTATATGGATATATCTGTTCTATTTTTATGAAATATAGATTTGTATATTGTTTTGTTTTTCTGATTGGACTTGCGATAAATGGTAATTCACAAAGTAATGCGAATGTAAATCCGGCAATAGAAGGAATGTCAATGGCCATCGTGAAAGTTCAGCCAATGCTAGATTTCTACTCGAACATCTTTAATATCAAGTTTGAAAAAAGAAATGGGTTTGATACTACCATGTATTTTGCTAAGTGGCGAGGACTTAAGCTTTTATTTGTGCCTATTGTTTTAGCTGGGGAGCAGGATGCGATTGTACAAAACAAACATCAATTTGACATCATCGTCCCCGATATCAACACCTTAATCAGCCAGGTTAAAAGATATGGTGGAACACAAACAGGGGCTTTGATAGACGATGGGATTCAAAAAACCGTTCATGTCAAAGATCCTGATGGTAATACATTTATTTTCAAGCAAAACTTGAGGAAAAGAGGTTAATAGCGTTCATATTTAATTGGTGAACATAAAACTTACATTTTGACTTTAATCCTCTTAACTCTATTCACTCACTTCAATTCCTAAACCTACACTTATGAAAGCTTTAATTGCAAGTTTGCTGATGGTAACCTTACTGACGCTAAATATTTCTGCTCAAGAAGACAAATCCAAAAGAAAAAGCCCACCAGCAATTGCTGAAGGTGTAATCAATGGTGTCGCTGTTAAAATAGATTACAGCCAACCCGAGGTGAAGGGAAGAACTACATGGGGAGGGGAGCTTGTTCCTTTTGAAAAGATTTGGCGTACAGGGGCAAATGAAGCCACATGGCTAGAAACTTCTGGAGAATTGATATTTAATGGTGGCATTTTACCCGCAGGCAAATATTCAGTTTTTACAATTCCCCATGAAGACAATTCATGTACGGTTATTTTCAATAGTGTCTGGGATCAGTGGGGTCCATATCAGTATGACAAATCCAAAGATGTTTTAAGAATTAGTGCAACCAAGCAAAAGAGCGAAGAAAATTTTGAACGTATGACTTTTGTTATCAATGGTGAAGGCTTCAAACTTATGTGGCATGACTGGTATTTTTCCGTAATGGCTGACGAAGGATAACGTTTTTTATATAAGTGAAAGTAGAAGATCCCTTGAAGTAGCTACTTCAAGGGATCTTTGTTTAATAAAAATGGACTAATAACGAGAAGAATCTATCTATCTCTGGGCTCTTAGTTGCTTTATTTTTTTGATTCTTCTTTTCATTCCTTCAAGTGATTTATCAACGGCAGCCTCAAAAGTCTTAGCTGATGATTTTACGACTAACATATCCCCTGGAATCAATAACTTCACCTCTACGATTTTATCTTTTACCTGACCTGTATTCTCTAATTTCAACGAAACATTTGTTTGGGTTATCTTGTCATGAAATTGCTCTAATTTTTGCAGTTTGTTTTCAATATACTCCTGTAAATTCTGGCTTGCATTAAAACGATTAGAACTAATACTGATTCTCATTAGATTGAAAAATTAAAGGTGATGAAATAGCTATTTGAGATAATATTTTATCTCATTACAGGTGACATCCGGTTAAGCTTTTGGATGTGCCTGTTGATATACTTTTTTTAGTTTCTCGATAGAATTGTGTGTATAAATTTGTGTAGCTGATAAGTTGGCATGCCCCAAGAGCTCTTTGATATTATTCAATTCAGCACCGTTATCCGATAAATGAGTCGCAAAAGAGTGCCGCAATATATGAGGACTCCGTTTATCTGAAGCACTCACGGTGGACAAAGACTTATTGACAATATTATAGATCAATTTTGGATACGCTCGTTTTCCACTATTTGTTGCGATAAGATATTTCTCAGAATCCTTGAATGATTCTGTTTTGAGTTTAATGTAGAATTTCAGTAAGCGACTGATCTGAGGCCCTATTGGAATAAATCTTTCTTTACTTCCTTTCCCCATTACTTTCAATTTGGATAAATGAAAATCAATGTCATCTTCTTTAAGAAGAAGCAATTCTGCACGCCGCATTCCAGTAGAATATAGTAATGCAATAACAATGTGATCTCTGACAGTAGGAAAATCGTTAGATCCTTCAAACGAAGTTAGTAATTCCTTCATGACTTGCTTATCGATCACATGTGGAAGCCGCTTTCCCATTTTTGGTGAAAGGACACCGTCCATTGGATTGGATCTGATCCTTCCTTCCCTTAGAAGAAACTTGAAGTATGTCTTGAGGGCTGATATCTTTCGATTCACTGATCTTGAAGAATATTTGCCGGATCTCATCATATCGACTACCCACGACCTAAGAATCGGAGCGGTTGCTTCACTTATTGCTATTATCTCGTAATTAGATTGAAGAAATTCAATACAGTCCTCAATGTCCCTTTTGTAGGCTACAACTGTATTTGCGGATAATCGCTTCTCGAATTCTAGGAAAAGAAAAAATTGTCTTAGCATCAGCCGGCATGGATATAATCAGGATAAATCCAATATCACTATCTCAATTAAAGATAGCAAATCAGCTGAGCTTTGTCAAGCCATCTTATGGATGCCACTTGACTAGTCCAGACTACCGAACTTGGTATTCTTATAAGCAGCTTTGAGCCTTACGTTTCGCTTTTGCACTGATGGTTTGGTGAAATTCTTTCGTTTTCTCAGTTGTTTCATTGTTCCAGTGCTCTCAAATTTTCGCTTAAAACGCTTCAGAGCTCGATCAATAGACTCGGTGTTTTTGACATCAATTATTAGCATAAATCTTCTTTATCATTTTTTCGGGACGCAAAGATATATCCTTTTATGGATTCATGCAGCATTTTAATTTAGGAAATTAAGCACTGATATCTTTATCAGGATGGAAGGTAAATCAGACCATTTATGGTGTCTTTTTCCGCGCCTGTCATGGTCGATAAACTATTTGGGAGGCACTCAATCCGAAACAATCCCAATAATACCATCAGAAGACATTCTTTGTACGAAATGGTCTTTTCTTCCGGAATGATAAATGACTTCATAGTATCCGCCTTTTCCTTTATTCGTTTGACCAAAAAATCATTGAAAGTACCTCCACCGGTTAATAAGATTTTTTTTGAAAGTTGTGGAATAGCAACTGCAATCTTCTCAGCTATGTGTTCTACCATTGTCGATAATAAGTCCTTCACCGGAATGTGATATTCATTTAGAATCGGCACATACATGTTCATAGTTTGCATGTTATCCAATGATTTGGGGAATGGTTCACGATAATACTCCAGACTATTTAACTCTTGGAAGAGTTCAGGATTTATATTTCCTTCACATGCCAATTTTCCCTGATCGTCAAACTCCAATCCAATTTCATTGGATAGATAATTGAGGATTTGATTCGCCCCGCATATATCATAACCAATAACATCTTTTTCCTGACGGAAAGAAATATTAGCAATACCGCCTATGTTTATGCATACATCATATTCCGTAAACAAGTGAAAATCTGCAAATGGAGCCAACGGGGCACCTTGCCCTCTATACGCAGTATCCATGTTTCGAAAATTCGAAATCGTCCGTTTGCCGGTTTTCGCGGCAATAATGGAAGCATTGCCTATCTGCGTGGAAGATTTTCGAGGATGATGAAAAATAGTATGCCCATGCGAAGCTATAAAATCCACTCTTTTTTGAGAGAACTTCAGAAAATCCAACACATGTTCTGCCATCCATCTGCCAAGAATATCATCCATTTCCACAAACCTTTTGGCTGATTCAAATGGCAAAGATTTCAAGCTTTCGACCAGATTCAGCGGATATCTATAAGTCTTAGCATCAGTAATACACCATGACAGTACTTCTAGTCCTTGTTCCTTCCTGAAATCCATTTCAACCCTGGCGATGTCAAGTCCATCAAGTGAACTGCCCGACATTAATCCTATGCCTGCGATATGTTGAACTTCTTTCATCTTTCGCACAATATTCTAATAACTGTATATTTTCACTCAATTTAGGTTTATCCTATCATTAATTGCCAAGATAGTGGCTGACCAAGGAATCTAAATTACTCTTACATAGCTTTCACATGACGAAGAAATCAATTAGAATAGGTGCAATCCTGCTGGCAGCTGGTTCATCAAGTCGATTGGGCCAACCAAAACAGTTGCTTCGATACAAAGGTGATTTTTTGATTAATTATATTCTAAGAATTCTTGACCAGGACAGGTTGGAAGAAGTTGCTGTGATTCTTGGAGCTAATAAAGATCTCATTCTATCCATCCTACCGGGATCTACGACAGTAATTCAGAATGAATCATGGCAACAAGGCATGGGAACGTCAATTTCTACTGGAGTTGAGTATTTCAAAAACAAAGTTGACGGAATCCTTATTTGTTTGGTTGATCAATATAGAATCAATTCGGCCGTTGTTAATGATTGCATCAGAGCTTTTGCCACCGATCCATCGAAAGTCGTGGCTTGCAGATATGATAATAAAATCAAAGGACCACCTGTGATTTTCCCCAAATCATATTTTAATCAATTGTCTATTCTCAAAGGAAGCATTGGGGCAAGAAAAATCATCAAGAGCATCAGTTCACACTCGCCTACGGATATGATACTTATTTCTTTTCCAGAAGGATATTTGGATATCGATATACCGAAAGATCTAGAAAAACTCTGACATGCATATAACTATCCTATTCGTATCTTAACGCTTCTATTGGATCCAATTTTGCCGCACGCAAAGCAGGATACAGCCCACTAAGGAGGCCAACAATCATACATACTGTAATTCCCAAAAGAATCCATGCCCACGGAATAATGAATGCCCCTTCTGTGAGAATTGAGATAAGATTACCTGCCAGTATTCCAAGCACAATTCCCATCAGTCCGCCCAATTGACAAATAACTACTGCTTCGGTAAGGAATTGAATTAAAATATTTTTTTGAGTAGCACCTAGGGCTTTGCACACCCCTATTTCTCTCGTTCTCTCTGTTACAGAAACCAGCATGATATTCATCAGACCTATAGCTGCACCTAAGAGAGTAATACCTGCAATGGCAACAGTCCCAAACCGAAGCATACTCGTGTTATCTCTAATGATTTCCTGAAGTCCATCGCTTTTGAATATTTCAAAGTCATTGTCCTGGGCCAATTTGAGTCCTCTGATATTCCGGAATACGCCGACAGCAACCTCCTCAGCACGATCTATGTCATTGGTATTAAGCACATC
>JAHHJQ010000027.1 GCA_018680005.1 Bacteroidia bacterium
AGATAAACGATTGGCAAAAGATGTAAAACAGCTATAGACAAAATAAAAGCTGCAGAAAATGATAGTGCCCATCTTAAATACTTCTGGTTTTCTGCTCTCATCGAAAAGGCAAGACCACCACCTATCAAAACCCCAATAAAAAGCACCAGCAACTGTAACATATTGATAATGTGATTAATATACTATCTCACCCAAACTAAAATTAGTCTTTCGAAACAAAAAATATACAAATTTAGCAATGCCAAACCCCAACAATGCACCGAAGATAACATCCAAAGGATAATGAACCCCAACATATACCTGAGCAAATGCAATCGAGGCAGCCCAAAGGTACAGAGGCCATCGCACCCAGCCCCATATTCTGGAAAGCAACATTACCAGGATTGATGCAACCGCAAAATGATTAGTGGCATGAGAAGATGTAAAGCTATATCCACTACCACAAGGGACCCTTAGTATCATTTGATATTTTACATTGTTGTCATTGCAAGGTCTGATGCGTTGAACGTTATTCTTTACGACCCTACTGCTTATATAATCTGAAGCACCGGCGGTTAAAACCACCGCAATAACCATTGCCAATCCTTGTTTACGGAAATTCATGATTAGAAATATAACAAGAAAGACATACAGTGGAACCCATAGAGACTCTTCTCGAAAATATGGTATGATATGATCTAAGAAGCCACTGTACGACCCAGAATTTATCCAATGAAAAACCACCTGATCCAGTTGAAGAAGTTCAGTCATTGATCAAAGGTAGAAATCCTCTCAGAATTGGGCATAATTCAAAGACCAAATGCATCTTTACACGTTATAGTTATATTAGCATTCTGCTTTATATTTCCATATTCGTCTATGAAATTGATCAGTCTCACTTCTTTATCGTCATATGCCCTTGGGTTTTTAGCGGTTTCTATTCTACTTCTGTTCCAATGTTGCACTTACACACAAAGGATTAAGGATGGATCCATGGCTTTCGAAAGGAAACAATATTCAGTAGCGGTTGAGATGTTAAAAAGCGAATTTTCTAAATCCAAGAGTCGGGTTGAACGTGGTAAGATCGCATTCATGCTGGCTGAATCTTTACAGTATCTTGGTGAAAATGAAACGTCTATAGACTGGTTTAAAAAGGCCTATGATAACCAATTTGGGGATAAGGCCTTGCAGGGATATGCATTTGCATTAAAGCAGGATGAGCAATATGACGAGGCAGCCAAGGCATTCAAAGAATTGGGTATTGAAACTGGGGATCCAATCACCTATCGAAAAGAAATCTCTGCCTGTGAAGTTGCTCGTGTTTGGAAAGAAACACCAAATGAAGAAAGAGCATTTGATGTAGAAATTTCAGATTTCAACAGTTCAGCTTCCGATTATGCGCCTGTATATCTGGCTTCGGACGAGATCATATTTACTTCTGATCGTGGTGAAGCCAGTGGAGAGAGTATTTACAATTGGACCGGACGTGAATTTTCAGACCTTTTTCGATATTCCAATGGAAAAATTAGTGTCATGGATGGACCATTTAATTCCAAAGATAATGATGGTACCATTTCATTTAACCGCGATAGGAATTATGCTGTATTTACAAGATGTTATCAGAGGGAGGGTGAGGATTCATATTGTATATTGATGGAATCTTCTCTGATCAATGATAGCTGGACAGAGCCTCAGGAATTACCTTTTATAGAAGCCAATGTAAATTATGGACAACCGGCGGTCAATGCCGGAGGAGATGTGATCTATTTTGCCAGTGATCATCCGGATGGTTGGGGTGGTTTTGACTTGTACAAAGTTATGAAGATCGCCGATGAATGGAACGAGCCAGTAATTCTGCCTTTGCGATTAAACACGATCGAAGACGAGCAGTTTCCATTTCTACAATTGGATACTTTGTATTTTTCCAGCACAGGACATGGAGGTATGGGCGGACTCGATATATATAAGACCTATAAGCGCCCTAATGGGACGTGGGCACCCGTTCAAAACTTGAAATATCCAATCAATAGCGGAGGTGATGATTTTGGTTTTGCAATTCAGACAACCAGCCTACCAGGAAAAATTGCGGAAGGATTCTTCTCCAGTAATAGAAAAGATGGAGCAGGCAACGATGACATCTATGCTTTCATAGAAAAAGTACCAGTAATTCCTGAAACAGCGGTAGTTGAAGTTGAAGTTGATTCAAGCGAAATCATTAGTAAGACAAAAAAAGAAATCATCTATAAGATTATTGGTCACGTCATATCGGATGAATATAAAGATATCAATGATCCATCAACCATAGTAGAAGGTGCGACTACCGATGTAGCAAATGCTC
Organism: Bacteroidia bacterium; assembly: GCA_018680005.1. Taxonomy (GTDB): domain Bacteria; phylum Bacteroidota; class Bacteroidia; order Chitinophagales; family Saprospiraceae; genus HDS-20. The sequence goes on from JAHHJQ010000027.1 coordinate 2,318, forward strand.
AGGTTACCATAACAACCACTGACGAAACCATTGATGTCAAAGGCAATGAGAATGGTTATTTCGAGCAGGTGATTTCTACAGATGGTAACTATGATTTCCTGGTTTCAGCCGATGGATATCTTACCAATACTGCCCAGCTCTCGGTCCAATTTGACGAGGAAGACATATCTTCTTCTGAGCAACTTTTCAGATTAAAGGTCAAACTGGATCGCATATTCAAGGATGTTGAAATCAACCTTGAAAATATCTACTATGACCTGGATAAGTGGGATATACGTACAGATGCAGAACCAACACTTTTGGAACTGGTAAAGAATTTGAATCTGAATCCCAACATAAGAATTCAGCTGTCTTCGCATACAGATTGCAGAGGGGATGATCCGTATAATGAATGGTTGTCCCAAAAAAGAGCGCAGTCTGCCGTCGATTTCCTGATCTCGCAGGGTATTGATGCATCCCGTCTGGAGGCGAAGGGATATGGCGAATCCATTCCATTCGATCCTTGTGTGTGTAACCAGTGTTCAGAGGAACAGCACCAGGCCAATCGAAGAACTACTTTTAAGATCATCGAATAGTCCAGATCACCATTGGATGTCCCGTTCGATTCGTACATCAAAAGGATAGTTCATTAACAATCGTATGGCGGTTGCCAGCTGATGCCCTTCAAAAACGATCTTGTATAGCATCTCATTAATGGGAATGTCAATAT
>JAHHJQ010000045.1 GCA_018680005.1 Bacteroidia bacterium
ATCTTGGTGCGGCTGCACGATCCCCGGTTCGATAATCCCCCCAATTTCCCTGAGTATCAATGAGCAAGTCCTTCTGTCCCAGATGCACCAATGCATCACCGATGGCTGCATCTCCATGTGGATGATATTGCATCGTATGTCCTATGATATTGGCGACCTTGTGATAACGACCATCATCTTTCTCTTTGAGTGAATATAGGATTCGGCGTTGTACAGGTTTGAGTCCATCGACAATACTCGGAACAGCACGCTCTAATATTACGTAGGATGCATAGTCGAGAAAGTACTCCTCGTACATTCCATTGAGGGGAATAATATTAGTATCAGTAGCGTTTGTCATGGATTTGTATATCCTCTAAAATCTTGGGAAGAATGAAGTCAAAGATAGTGAAACCTTAGATTTTCAAGCAATTAGTTGCTAGTACAATCTAATTTCCAAATTCTATAACACTAAAGTAAGGATGAAGACATATCTCGCAGAAATTTGGTTAATAACATGTTAACGAATTATGAAAATCAAGATTTGAAACTCATTTAATCTGAACTTAAGAATGGGATTGCGATATATTTCGCCAAAACGGGAAAAGACCCCGATAAAACAAGCAGCAATCATCATCATCTAACCGTTCTATATTTCACGGTGTGAGGTGATAAAGGGTTGATTAAGATTGTTTTATCTCTTCATGGGTATTTTTGTTTAAATTCATTCCCATGGAAATCGCTCTAAAGATCAAAGATCAAGAAAAAGGATTCATTCAGGCCTGCATTCAAAAGGAAAAGTGGGCCCAACGTAAGCTGTATCTCGACTACTACAGCAAGATGATGGGGGTATGTCTACGTTATGCGAAAAACAATGAAGATGCCCAGGATATTCTTCACGATGGATTCATAAAAGTGTACCGCAATATTGATAAATACAAGCCAGGGACGTCACTTACTGCTTGGATTCATCGTATAATGGTCAACACCTCAATAGATTTTTACCGTAAAGCAATCCGAAGGAGAACAGATGATTTAGAACAAGCTTTCCATATTTCATCCTGGGAAGTGGATGTCATTAGTAAGTGCTCCGAAAAAGACATTCTAAAAGCGGTGCAATCTTTGTCGCCAGCATATAGAGCGGTTTTTAATCTATATGTCATCGAAGGTTACCCGCATAAAGAGATAGCGAACATATTAAATATAACCGAGAGTACCTCTCGGTCCAATTTGGTAAAAGCAAGAATTAGATTAAAGGAGCTATTAGCCCCTATCTATAGTGAATATGGCAAAAAATAGATTCGATAAGATCCTTAGAGACAAGTTAATAAACTTGTCTCCGATGTTCAATCCAAGTGATTGGATCATCATGGAGCGCCTGCTTGAATGGCAAGGCCTTACGAAATCTGATGAAGCTACTGATGAAGTACATTTTGACGAAATAGCCATAGATAAACTACAAAATCTAGCGCCAGGTGAATTGGCTCCGGATTGGGATCGAATGTCAGCTATGCTTGAACAGTTAGATCTGGATTCCGAACCTGACCTGGAACCTTCTGAATTCGATCAGGCGATTAATAATAAGCTTAAGCGTTTTGAAGCTCCGTTTACTGAAGCCGCCTGGGCAGAAATGGCACCCATTCTGGATTCAGATAGAATGGCTCCAGTTCAAGAATTGGATAATATAGCAAAACAAAAGCTAACGCAAATCAGTGATATTGAACCAGCATGGTCAACTATGTCCAACAAGATTTCGAGAGAATTATTCTTACCGGAGTCGATGGTCAAATATAAAGTTGTAGAGGTATTATTGGTTTTATTATTTGCGATTAGTCTATATCAATTTCCATTGGTCGACGACTTTAAAGAGAAAGTCTTACAGAAAGATCAAATAACTGAATCGAATCAGATCAATGCTCCAATTCAAGCTGATGCATATGCTGATCAAAAGGCACCGGATGATTTAGCACCAATAGCTTCGATTTCGCCAGAATGGTCAACAAATATTGAGGATGCAGGCCTGAAGATAGTATTGCCATCTTCTCCAACAAATGTCAAGTTGCAGGCATCTATCATACCAACTTACAAGGATGAAGTTACTTTAACCTCTAAAGTAGAAAGTAAGACTGAAGCTCTGATTCCTTCAGTGAGTGATTTTCTTAGTGCAATCAACTCTGAAGATCTTTTTAGCGTTAAACACTCTATTTATCAGGGTATTGTTGATGACTTACCTCAGCTGACTATAATGACCAAGCTTATACAAGAAGCATACTATTCATTCGATGTGATGCATTCAGATATTTTGGCAAGCCAAAATGTTGAACAAGAGCAGGCTTCGTTTGAAAAGATCGAGGTAATAGATGAAAACCCTATTCAAGAAATTCAGGCAGCGGTTGAAAAACCAAGGATTGCATGTTTGACTTGTGGCAATAGGGATCAAAAAGTTGGTCTCGTGCTTGGTTTATTTTCAGGATCAGATTATAACCAGATCGTGACCCCCTTCGATCCGATTTATGCCCTGGATGGAACCAAGCAATGGAATTTCGGATATGGAGGAGGTTTAAGTGTTAGTATGCAATTCAAGAGTTGGGAACTGGAGATGGGTGCCATATATGCGTCCAACCAGTATCAACCAAGAGAAATATTGGAAATTTATTCGGGGAGTATCAATTCTGGCTATGTAGCCAGTACACTTAAGGACATAGAACTCAACATAGTAAAGGTTCCTTTGAATTTTAGATTTAATGTGAACTTGAAGAACAAGTGGAAAATCTACGCTCTTTCTGGTGCAACCATGAATATGGTCATCCAGTCATCTTATATAACAGATGATGTTTTTATTGGAACCAGATCTTTTGCGACACCAAGCGCACCTGTTAGAAGCTCTGACCTGAGTTTGAAGGATTTCAGCGGAGGTATACTTGAAGGAGGAAGTTTTAGCGACAATAGTTTCCTTACTGCCAACCTAGGTCTCGGTGTTGAGCGAACGCTTAATAATAAGTGGAGTCTATTTGCACAACCAACCTATCAAAGGCAAATATTTTCTAATGGTATAGGTCCAAATCAGGACAGATTCAATTCTTTATCCCTATTCTTTGGGACTAGATTATCATTGAAATAGATCATTGCAGATCATTCAAACTCCAATCGTAATCTAAAAAATCAACTTTCGCATCGGTGCGCAATTGATGCTCAGAATACTTGTTGAGGAAATCAATGAGGGATTGATTCTTTGTAAAATCTCCCTTGAACCAACTGAATATCCTTGAGATTTTTGGCTTTTCGGAGGAGATTTGATTTCTCCTTGGATCAGATAAAAATAATTGTGCCGCCTCTGTTAGTTGAGATTCCAATTGGTCCGCCGTGTACGCCTCGTTGCGCAGGACTGGACAGGAGTATGATGCACAATTGATAGCAAAATGTATTCTTGGCTCATCAAATTTAGGTCGCAAGATACCATGTTCAACATTGTTCAATGTATAACGCTCACCTTCGATTTCTATAAATTCGATATCCCATACTGAATTTACAAAGGGTATCCCTTTTTTGATGTCTTTGATACTCTCAACAGGATAATTATCCACAATCAATTTTACTGTATATGCATTATATACATTTATCCAGTAAGCCAATCTTTGGTTTCTGGACCAAGTCTCAGGATTTGGATGATTATCTTCTAATTTTCTCAAATAGGTTTCGAGCCTTTCTGTATCTGCTTTGATACCCTTATAATTCACCCATCCATCTTCGCCTACATGACTGGCAAGCAACTCGGACCATTCTGTATGATCGATCGGTTGGCTGTCACTATAAAAAGATTTGACCTTGCATCCGTAAAAGAAACAAAGAACCGAAACAAGACCTAAAAACAAGACATATCTGTGCATACGCAAAATTCTAAGTATGGGGCAATAAAAAAGGAATCGTCATTTAAAACAACAATTCCCTTTATTTGATTAGTCGCGAAGACTACACTAGTCCTTAATTCTTTTCAATCTCTGGCGAACAGCTTCTACAATTTCCCGTTGTCCATCTATTTTCATCACTGTAGATTCCTGTTCAGCTTCATTCTCGATGATTTTTTGCTCGGCATCTGCTATTTTTTTCTTAGCAACTTCAATATCTCTATGATATCCTTCATTTTGTCTCTGAAGTTTTTTCAATTGTGATTCCGTTTGCTTGAGAACTTTTTCCTCGCTGTTCAATTCATCTTTTACCATATTTTGCCTTACAGAGACAGCAAAATTCTGAAGCAATTCATGAACCCCTGAATCCTCAGAAGCCATATCACCATTGACATACCCATCCTCACTTTCATACCATGAATACACAATTACATTGTCGCCCCTGGATTCTATTGAAGCGCGGACATTGTAAATTGAGCTTCCCAGTTCACTGATTCGGGCATTCAAAGTTCCAAATTCAGCTTCTTTTCTATTGAACTTGGTTTTTCCTTTATAAGATTTCATTAGATCTTTCCAGGCTTTTTCCACAGTCTTTATATCTGCATCCATCAATTCTATAGAATATGAATCGTAAATACCTGCACTGTTAGCTTTGGCACTAGATTCTATATCCAAAAAATATGGAGGCTCTTCAAATGCCTTTTTTTCCACCATATTTTCTTTTAGCGGCTGTTTTGGTGTTTCATCTTTTTTGGTTTCTTCTTGAGCAAGAGAGCTACTTGCTAAAAGAAACACTAGGAAGGCTGTTAGAATTACTTTTATGCTTTTCATCACTGATAGGTTTTAACTTAAAACATGTTTAGCTATAATTAAGACGAATAAAGTGACATAAAATAACTTAATAATTGGTTAAGGATAAAGATATAGCACAGTTTTTGGTCCATTACAGATAAAGAATTATCATAATATCATAGGTGGATCTAATTCGTATCGTTTTTACTCTTCTGGCAATGTCCCTTCTTGGACATCTGAGTGCTCAAAATAAGCACCTCGAAAAAGGTAATAAGCTGTATCAGGTAAGAAAGTATTCTGCTGCCATTCCCTTTTATGAGGCTGGGATCGCTGCTAACAGAAATCTTTCTGCATTGTCCAAGCTGGCCAATTGTTATAGAATGAACAACAAATTCAAAAAGGCTTCTGAACTATACGAGGAAATAGTTCAGGAAGAAAGAGCCAATCCAAGAAACTTCTACTACTACGGTGAATGCTTACTTACGCTTGGAAAATATGAAGAGGCACAGACGTGGTTTGAAATATATTATGATTACACAAAGGATGAAAAAGGTTTGATGATGCTTGCCTCTTTGAAGAACATCAATAACATAGCTCCTTTTTTTGACGAATCCATCGAAGTGCTCCCATTTGCCCATAATTCTGAATTCGATGAATTTGCACCAGTCTTATATGATGGGGGTATCGTATTCTCCACCGATAGACATATCGGCAAACTTCCTTTGAAAATCAAAAATAAATGGACCAATCGAGAGTATTTAAAAATAGCATATAGTGAACAACTCGGTCTGATAGAATTTCGGGAACCGAAAAGTTATTCAACGAAAATTAACGCAATAGACAGAAACACCAGCAATACAACTTTCACGGTAGATGGGACAACTGTATTCTATTGTCAAAATGACTTTCAGGCTAATAGTAAATATACCTACCCACTTCAACTGTATTATCGCAAACGAAAAAGAGAAAACGGGAGTTGGTCCTCACCAATTAAGGTTCCATTTGTCTCAGCTGAACACAATTATATGCATCCCTTGATTGATGCTAATGGTGAGACATTGTACTTTGTTTCTGACAAAGGCAACGGACATGGTGGCACTGATATCTATGTGTCTCAAAGAATTGGTGAAGACGAATGGACAAGACCAAAAAACCTGGGACCTAATATCAATACTGCAGCCAATGAAGGATTTCCTTTTCTGTTTGAAGGAAGATTATTCTTCTCTTCTAAAGGACATACCACTCTAGGTGGTTTTGATATCTTTTATTCCGAACTGGACGAGAAAGGAGAATGGGTCGCTCCAGTTAATTTAGGAGAACCGGTAAATAGCCCATTGGATGATATTTCGATATTCATTTCCAAAGTGCAAAAAATGGTTCTTTTTACCTCATCAAGGAAAAATGAATCTGACGATATCTTTCTGTTTCGGTATACGAAGGAGTTATTCCCTGAAGATCGATTAGAAGCCCAATCTAATCAAGGGAACCGCACCAAAGAAGACGAAAAATAAGATTCTCTAAACCGTCGAAAATTTCTATGATTCTATAGACTAAACGTGCTAATTACGTTTCCTTTAGCTTATCATTGTGTGCTTAAAGGATGAGCTAAAATGGAGATACTTAAGTTGGTTGATGTAACCAAGCAATATGATAAAAAATTAGCTGTTGACAAGGTTAGTTTCGATATGCCCAAAGGATGTATTTTCGGACTCCTTGGACCAAATGGTGCCGGCAAAACCTCATTGATCCGAATTATTACAACTATTACCGGAGCCGATACAGGTACAGTATACCTTGATGGCACCCCTATTGATAGTGATACCCCCTCTCACATAGGTTATATGCCTGAAGAAAGAGGTCTTTATAAGAAAATGAAAGTCGGGGAACAATTGATGTATTTGGCTCAATTGAAAGGCCTTAGCGCAAGAGTTGCACGCGAAAAAATTATGCACTGGTTCGAAAAATTTGATATACTGCCCTGGTGGGATAAGAAAATCGAGGAGTTGTCAAAAGGAATGCAACAGAAAATTCAATTCATTTCAACGGTTGTTCATGAACCCAAATTATTGATCCTTGATGAGCCTTTCTCAGGGTTGGATCCCTTGAACACCAACTTAATAAAAGATGAAATTCGAAAACTTAATCAAGCGGGATCCAGCATAATTTTCTCAACACATCGAATGGAACAAGTTGAAGAGATCTGTGAGAGAATCATCCTTATCGATAATGGTCAAAAAATATTAGAAGGTACTGTTGCTGATATTAAAGACCAATTCAAGGAAAACTTGTTTGAGATACAGTACGAAGGTGCCTTACCCGAAGATCTCAATAATTATGGGACTATGAAATCTTCAAGTGGCAATTCTTTTGTCATAAAAAAGATGCCGGATCAACAGAATAATTCGATTCTCCAATACCTAATAGATAATGATGTTCGCATACGTGCTTACAATGAAATATTACCTTCTCTAAATGAAATATTCATACGACAAGTAGAGGCTCAATCTTAATTATCAAAAGAATACGGGAAGTATCATGAATAAACTTTGGCTTATCATAAAAAGAGAATACTTGACAAGGGTAAAGAAAAGATCCTTTATTCTGACCACTTTACTCACTCCATTGGGTATAGGACTACTTATGGTTGTGGCGACGCTTCTTATGACTTATGAAGGTGATGAAAGCAACACAGTGGCCATCGTTGATCCTTCTAATATCCTGAATGAAACGATTGCCGACGGTAATAATTTGTATTTCAAATTCGAAAACAGATCAGTAGATGAGCTAAAGTCCAATTATAAGGAATTGGGTTATGATGGGATTGTACTTGTTCCAAAAGTTGAAAACTTAAAAACGACTGATTTTACGAGTTTTTATTACTCTGATGGCAAATTAAGTCCAAATCTACAATCGTCTTTAAGTTCTAAACTTCGAGATGCCATTAGGGAATATAAGATCGTCCAACTAGGATTAGATAAAGAAGAATTAGACGCACTGAGAACCAAGGTATCTATAGATCCAGAACCAATAGAAGAAGGTGCTCAGGACGAGAGTAGCATGGCATCTGGTATCGCTGCAGGAATTGGCGGATTCATGGGCTTTTTCATGTACTTCGCAGTTTTCTTTTATGGGATGATGGTCATGAGAAGTGTAATGGAGGAAAAAACAAGCCGTATAGTAGAAGTCATGATATCTTCCGTAAAACCATTTCAGCTCATGCTGGGGAAAATAATTGGTGTAGGCGCAGTAGGCCTAACACAATTAATTATTTGGGCTATCCTGATCCCGGGAATTACAATGCTTGCGACGATGATCATGGGAATAGATCCGGATCAGCAATTAGAAATGGCCCAGAATTCAGGCGCTGCGCAGATCGACGTTGAAGAATCTACGGCAATGATCTATCAAGCAATGGAAGAAATCGGAAATCTAAACTGGTTTATTCTAATTCCACTATTCATTGTGTTTTTTCTTGGAGGTTTCTTTTTATACGCTTCCTTATTTGCAGCAGTGGGATCCGCGATGAGTGATGATCTTGGTGAAAGCCAAAGCTTAACGCTTCCGATAACTATACCAGTCATACTCGCCTTATATATCATGATGGCGGTAATACGGTCACCCAATAGTTCCCTTGCAGTTTGGTCATCTATTTTCCCGCTTTTTTCCCCTATTGTGATGCCAGCCAGGATGGCCATGGGAATACCTACCTGGCAAATAATTGTTTCAATAGTTGTCCTTGTCGCTAGTGTAGTATTTTTTATCTGGTTGTCTGGAAGAATTTATCGCGTAGGCATTCTGATGTATGGAAAGAAAGTAAGTTTCAAAGAATTAGGGAAATGGTTATTTTATAAGGTTTAGACTATTCTACAAATGTCATTTGACAATCCTCAGCTGGACGTTTCCAATTTACCTGATTACAGGTCATCGTCCTATATGGGCATCGATACCAAGTACTTAACGGTCATGAGATGGGGAGCTATCGTCTTTGCATTTGTCATCTTAATTCCACCTATAACAGTTATTACTGCAGTTGATCAATGGTCCAATTTGTTATTAACAGGACCTATCTTTGGAGCTTGGATCCTAATTTTTGTCACCAACTTAATTTTGGTTAAACCAAGATTTCTTCAAAAATGCTATTCGGTACGCGAAAGAGATATTTCATATAAAACAGGATTGCTAAATCGCACAACGACAACCATTCCATTCAACAGAGTGCAGCACTGTGACATCAAACAAGGTATAATTTCCAGATACTTTGGCCTTTCTAAATTGAACGTGTATACTGCTGGAGGTAGTAGAAGCGATCTTTCCATACCTGGCTTGAGACCTGCGGTGGCGAATAAGATAATGAACTACGTATTGCAAAAGACATTGGAATACGATGAGGAGGAGTGATGTAAATATTTACGAACCTACACGGCAATCCATTGCGGCCATTGTTGTATTGATATTCAAATTTGTTAAAAGACTATTTGATGCATTCTGGCCGATTCTCCTAGTCTTAGTTTTTCAAGGACGTGGGAGTTCAGATTCCTGGATTGGAATCGTCGGAGTTGTTCTTGGAAGTATATCCTTACTTGGATCCATCCTGGCATATTTCAAATATTACTTTCATGTTACCAATGATGAAATAATCATACAGAAAGGGATACTGAAAAAAACCAATCTCACCATACCATTTGAACGCGTTCAGGCCGTGGATTTTGAACAAAGTGTTATTCATCAATTACTAAATGTTGTCAAGGTAAAAATTGATACAGCAGGATCGGCAAAGAGTGAGCTAGACATCGATGCATTAGAATTGCCAATTGCAGAACAGCTGCGGTCAATCATTATTGGATATCAAAAAGAGCATCAAAATCAAGATTCTAAAGAGGGTTTCGATTTAACCACGACAGAGAAGGAAGAACGCATTCTAAGTGTCGATATTCCTGAATTAATTAAGGTAGGAATCAGTCAAAATCATCTTAAAACTGCTGGTTTGATCCTTGCTTTTGTTGGTGCTATTTTTAGAGAGATTGAACAATTCTTTACTGGGTTTGTGAGCGATAGAATCGATGGGATAGAAGGATTTTTCGATAATGAAAGTGGAACCTGGTG
>JAHHJQ010000101.1 GCA_018680005.1 Bacteroidia bacterium
GGTAGCAATTCTTTACAACTGACTCAGTATCCGGCGTCGGATACCACTGCAGAGTGGTTTGCTTATAAAGCAGGGCCACCACGATGGCATCCAACAGAGAACTATATCACTTATCAAAGCAAGCAAAACGGAAAGTACAGCTTATACGCTGTAACTCCTGATGGACAAAAACACTGGAAGCTAACCGATAATGCCCAGGATGAAGGTTGGCATGACTGGAGTCCGGATGGACGATGGCTGGCCATTGAATTATTTGATAGTGAGCAGACGCAGTTTCATATCGGGTTGATGAATTGGGAGACCAAGGAACTCAACATACTGACGGATACTACTTATCAGTATCAGCAGGCCCCGGTATTTGTGAAAATTTCTGCTGAATAATCGCTCGTTGAATCTGTGTAAATTCGATTTCCATTTCTTGAAAGCGTAGTTAATACATTAAATGCGAATAGTTTGACCAGGAAGGATCCAAAGTTGCAGTGGTTACTTGGGTTTTGTTTACTCAAGATTCTTATCCATTTCTACACAGATGGTCTATACGGGCTACATCGGGATGAATTTCTGTATATCGATGAAGGGCGTCATCTTGCGTGGGGTTTTATGGAAGTCCCGCCATTTACACCTTTTGTAGCCTGGTTTGCAGATTGGTTTGGCAATCATCCGATCGTCTTCAGGTTTATCCCATCCGTAGCCGGTGCCCTGATCATTTTTTTTGTAGGTAAGATGATCATCAGTGTAGGTGGTGGAAAGTGGGCCATTATCTTTGCAAGCAATGCATTATTAGTCTCACCTTCCCTACTTCGCAGTGCTACCCTACTCCAACCCGTCATCTTCAATCAGCTATTCTGGTTAATGTCAGCATACTGGGTTTTGAGGATTCTCCAAACCGAAGAACACAGGTATTGGTATTATCTTGGTGCTACCGTCGGAATAGCATTTCTCAACAAGTATTCGATACTTTTTTATGTAGTTGCATTGATTATTGGTCTTTTGCTTACTCCACAACGCAAAATCCTTTTTCAAAAACACTTTCCGGTAGCGATTTTGATCGCCATGATCATTGCAAGTCCCAATATCTTTTGGCAGTACGCACACAACTGGCCTGTGATCACGCACATGCGCGAATTGAGTGAGAGACAACTGGTCCATGTCAACTGGAGTGGATTTTTAGCCGATCAATTGCTATTTCATTTCTTGAGTGGCACGCTATGGATCACCGGGATTGTTGCATTGTTCCGGTATATTTCGAATTATCGATATCGATTTGTTGTGCTTGCCTATTTTGCAACGATCCTCATTATTGGAAGTTTGAGTGGAAAATCCTACTATACGATTGGTGCTTATTATGCTTTGTTTCCCTTTGGTGCTATATTACTGGAACGAGTATTATCCAAGTCATGGCAGAAAGGATTATTCATCGCCGGTCTCGTGATTTTTACCGCCCCTATTCTGCCCCTAGGGACGTCAATTTTACCGATAGATCAACTCAAAGCTTATTGCAAATATCTCGATGAAGAAGTAGGTTTTGATGCGGTACTCTATTGGGAAGACGGGAAAAAATATGCATTGCCACAGGATTTTGCTGATATGCATGGTTGGGAAGAACTAGCCCGAAAGGTCGGACAACATTACAATGCTCTACCAGATACTATCCGTGACAATACAATCATTTACGGTGGATCTTATGGACATGCCGGATCACTTAATTTTTACAGAGAGAAGTATGATTTACCGGAGACATATAGCCGAAATGGATCCTATATGCTTTGGGGAAATGAAGATGCCAGATTTGATCATATCATTGTAATCGAAGAAGAACACTCTGACCGTTGGAGAGACTTTGGGACCATTACCTTAGTAGACAGTATCTCAGATCCATATGCCCGAGACAAAGGATACACCTATTTTCAAACAGATACTTTGCGAGATCCAAGTGTCCGTTGGAAGGCTGTATATGTTGACGCACGTAAACGATTTCATCGTGATTAGAGCGTTGTTCAGTTGTATCAGAAATATGAATTTCTTCTATAGAGTAAGAAAAGGGTATTATTTTTTACCTTGAGAATTCTAGCAAACAAAATAAAGAATTGATGGCAAGACTCAAGATGACAGGATTTGGCAGATTCATAATTTTCCTGCTGATTATTTCTCCCATTGTTTATTTCGGAGCCCGGTATTTAAAAAACTCTGGCCTGTTGGAGGTCAATAAAGAAGAAACGGTCACCAGCCCTGAGGATATCAATGCTGAATTACCATCCGAAAATGAGATTCTGGAGGAAATATCAAGAAAATCTGACGAGGATTACAGAAACAAACGGGAAGAAGAGATCATTGCAGAACAGCAACGGAAGATCGAAGAACTGGAACGCCAGAACCGTGACCTACGCGATCAAAAAAGCGATCAAACTACCCAACGCACGCCGATACCACCAACGACCACAACACAGTCGAATGAAAAAAGGGACGGGCCTTCATTTGATGATATATTGCGAGAAGCGGAGGACGTGTTTCGAGACAAAGGAGCCAGTACGGGTTCCACAACAACCAGCGAAGAACCAGCAGCGCGTTCATCGGCTACATGGACATTTGCATTCAACGGCATCAGTGGTGAAATTGAATTGTATGAACAAAGTGGTCGTATCATGGCAAGGACCGTATATGGCCGTGATAACAGGGTAGATGTCAGTGAGCTGGTTGCTCAAGGCGATCGGTTGATGGTCAAAAACAGTCCTACAGGTGAATATTATACATTAAGAAGCGATGGAGATTTGGATGCCTATGATCAATCCGGTTACCTGACTACTTGCCAACGTAAATCATAGACGTATCAGGGTTAGTTTGTGATCATCAGAATTCAAGTGACCCCAGGTATCATCTCACATATTAATGAAAATATTTGATGCACATTTTCACATCATTGATTATAACTACCCTATAGTTGAAAATAATGGATTTCTGCCATCGGAGTTTACGATCAGCGCCTATCGTGAACGTACGCAAAAGTTAAATCTGGTTGGTGGTGCAGTAGTCTCCGGATCGTTTCAGGCATTTGACCAGGACTATATAATAGAATCGCTGCAAAAACTTGGGAACAACTATCATGGAGTGGCCAATATTCCGGCAGA
>JAHHJQ010000123.1 GCA_018680005.1 Bacteroidia bacterium
CCGGCACGTGATCTTGGGGCCAGGATCATGCATCAGTTGCTACCTATTGCAGGCAAAGGAGATAGCGATTGGGGATATAGCTGGATCCCGGTCATCGGTCCTATTTTAGGTGGTTTGGTAGCAGCCGGTTTGTATTTGATCTTGAACTAAAGATGGATAATTCACTCGGATTGATTTGAAATAAATCGATATTTAGCCACTCAGATGCTATCCTATGGAGATTAGTGATTCAGATTTGGCTTCCAGGGGCAAACGATTAGTTGCCTTTCTTATCGACAATTTTCCGATTACGTTCCTGATCGCTTTGGTCTATTTCAGGTTTTTTGGATTTGAGGAAGTCTACATGACTTATCTCGAAGACCCTACAGATGAGGAGTCCAAATCTGCCTTTATTCGTTTGCGAAATCAAGTCAGGGATATTTCCTTCTTCCTGTATCTCTCATATTGCATTTTGATGGAAGGATCAGAACTGCAGGCCACTCTTGGCAAGCGTATTATGAAGATCAAGGTGGTCCATCATTCCGGACAACCCTTATCATTGATACAAGCAGTCAATCGCAATATCTCCAAAATCTTATCGAGTATCGTCTATAGCATTGGGTTTATCTGGATTCTATTTGATAAGAAGCATCAGGGTTGGCATGACAAGATTGCCAAAACATATGTAGTGAATGAAACCTACGAGAACCTACCGGAAATGGTAAGTAAACCTGAAACCGAAGTCACTGCCCCCTCGCAATTTCATTCAATCAGTGACGGCAACCAAAATAACTTGTTATATGAAGCTGATGTCCAGCATGAATGGATTGAAGAGATGCAACATAAATACAGGTGGGATGATTTCGAATTATATGACAATCGACTTACGTCGTATACAACAAAACTCTTTGATGATGTCGTCAGAGAGTTAAATTACGCTGATGACGGTTTGCTTTGGAACAATCTGACAAGAGGCCAGAAGACACTATGGACTTTTACGCTTTTTCATGCAGACACGAACAATGGAGGTGTATATCAGTTCTTGATGAACTGGCCTGAATTTATCTTCGCTGCTCAGGAAATGCTGCGCGAAATTGGTGCAATAGAATTAGCTGAAGATTATGATGCCGTTGTCAATCAACTCACACAAGAAATTGATAACATCGCCGAATTCAAGCAAAAATTTAATGATAAATCCCTTGGGTGGGAGGCCAGGTGGGAGGCATTCACTTCGGGATATGATCACTTGGATTCTACCAAAAAGATCGAAACCTATTTCTATGAAGACGAGTTCAAAAAAGAACTATATCAAAAAGTCTGTAAGTACATCGAATCTAACATCGATCAATTTATATAATGCAAGTCAATCCTGACATGGAGAACAATCAATTGTATCAATCAGTCATAGAAGGATACCGAAACCTAATAAAAGAAAGGTATCAATATGATCTTTTGATAAAACAATACGATGTACCTAAAACATTTACTGAGGATAAATTCAACAAACTCGAGCACTATTTTCTAAACTATATTTATCCTTCGATCGATAAACGAAAAGAACTCGATGATGCTTTTGAAAGTCTTGATGGGCACATCAAAAATCCCAAATACCTGCTTAGCGTATTAGTAGATTCTTTTGGGATTTTGTTTAAGTATGGCACAAGTCTTCCAAAAATATTGAGGACTGGAATTAAGGCACTTCATTCGTTCAGAAATGCCTCACAATTTGAAGAAGAACTGGTCCAGGAAGCAGTGCGTAGTGGTTTAAAAACTCCTTTGGATACCGCCGATATCAGAGCTTTGGTCGGAGGACTTTCAAGACCGAAGGTCAACAAATTCATTGATGAAAGCCTTGCCTTGTTTGAGACGTTGCATGATCGTAGGCTGGTCACCCAGGTCATAGATATCGTGGACAATATCATCATCAAAATGAAGAAAAAGTCGCACATCTACCCTCGGGAAGAATTGCGAGGATTAGAACTCGGAAGAGAAATCATAGTTATTGGCAACAGGTTATTTGACCAATTGGAACCTAGAGAACAGCAGCTTCTTTTTGAATTAGTGGTTCGCATCGAACGAGATGCGCTGGACGATATGTTCAATCAGGCTTCTCGCAAACCTCACTCACCTGGTCTGTAAGTTTTTTTCGCTCTGGCCTCTACATCCTCTCTATAGTAGGCTACATCTTTGAAATTGATATCTGCATATGGCTGTGCCTGATCAAAAAAGTGTGGTGAATCCGGATCACCAGATTGTCCTCCTGCAAGGATACTTTTTGCCTTTACCTTGTCTCCAAATTCAACAACTGCGACAAAGCTATTACCTCTAGTACCGTAGATCTTTTTATTATCATGGCTGCCTCTCATCCCATATGCCGCCAATGCTCCCCAACGTCCTGATGCTAATCCGACAGGTATGCTTGGTTCATCATCATCAAACTTCAAATCTATATCACCTGTCAGTCTCTGAAATCTATGCACTTCACCCCAAGGTTTGTTCCAGGTACCAAAATCTGTATTCAATTTTTCAATCACACCAGTGAATATATTCAACCGCTCCTCCATTGGTGACTCCTTACCATAGTACTCCGTCAATGCCATTCCACGAACACCATCGGGGGCTTCCCCTTCACGCCCATAAGCTGATCCATAGTAGTGCGCCAACGTCATCGCAACAGAAGAAACTGAAGTTTTGAAATCCCAATTTCGAAGAACCTCTGCCGCAGCCGTCATGTCCTGGCTTGGTTCTTTTGCTTGATCTATGGCCTCAACAAGACCAGGGATCAAGACCTCAAATGCAGGCAATACCGGATCATATGCCAATTCTATGAATCCGTCCACTGTTAGATCTGAAACCTCGCTTAACAATCTGATAGCATGAATACCACGGTAATTCTCCCTGTCAATAGACATGTATCTCGGATAGTCTGACTTTTTCGGACTGTATTCCAGTGCTGAAGTGAAAGGTGTAGAATTACAGTTTTGAATCCAACCGTTTGGTGGATTGACAACCGTTATGGTTTCCTCCAGTGGATGAAGTCCTTGCCAGTCAGTAGCAGGATTGCTCCCATCTACAGGTTGGGTATAGTCAAACTGCACATCTCTTTTTGGAACAAAATTCCCATGATAGTAGGCTATATTTCCATCTGCATCGGCATAGACCGTATTATTAGATGAATTTGTGGTCATTTTCATCATTTCCCAGAATTCTTCATGACCACTTTTTTTGGTTCTGATATAGGATTGTTCAAGTGCTTTTATCGGTTCCCACATCAGGGCGGTGCTCGCCCATTGATCTCCTATCTTGTGCGTCACCGGACCATGGTGGGTCCGATACATTGGGAATGTTCGTTCTCCAATAGTATCACCATCCTTATATTTCAAGGTGACTTCTTTCACTTCCAAAGGTCGATATTCATCACCGTATTTATATTTCAATTGTCCATCCCTCTCTTCAATCGTCTCTTTGAACTCGTCTATCACATCGGTATAGGTCGAGGTGTGTATCCACCCTGTCTTTTCATTGAAGCCTTGATAGACAAAAAACTGTCCCCAGGTCACAGCGCCATATGCATTTAATCCTTCTTCACTGACCACATGCACTTCTCCACGGAAATAAAATGAAGTATGCGGATTGATCAATAACATTGCATTTCCTGATGCAGTGTGATCACCGGAAATAGCAATTCCATTTGATCCAGCCGGTTCATCAAGCGAAGAGGGATATACTAACCCATTGCCAAAGTTGTTTAATGACAATGCCTTATCATCTTCATAAAATGCTTTGATCCTACGTGTAGATATGCGCTCGATATCGCCACCTATAGAGCCTTCGGTAAAATACATGGCCATCCAGGGTTCAAATTTTCGAAGCAATTTTGGTTGTACTTCTGGATTGGTATGCAGATAGTAATTGATACCCGCCGCCCATGCATCACATAATTTTCTCAGCCATTTAGGGCTGTTATTATAGTGCGTAATAGCTTCCTCCTTTGTCATAAACAACCGGGCACGGAGATCACTATAAATCGCCTCTTCACCTTCTACTTCTGCCAATCTTCCAATTGCCCAGACATAATTTCTTTCCACTCTTGGAAAATCATCCTCACATTGTGCATACAGTAGTCCAAATACCGCATCGGCATCGGTCTTTCCATAGATATGTGGGACTCCAAAATCATCCCTTATTATGGTGACATTCTCGGCTTGGGCAACCCATTGCTCTACCTCAGTATCTACCTGTTGCTGTGTGCGGCAACCGGTCATAATCAAGGCGATGGCAAAAAGGATAAATTTGGAATAATGAATCATATTTTTGTTTTTTCGAAGTTAAACAAATACGATTTGATAATTTTGAAATCCCGTTGGCAAAGTAAATTAAGTCATATATAATTGAAAATGAGCGGGAATGGTAGTAAATTGATTCGGTATTAGTTAATGTGATGATAGATAATTCCTTGTTTACCACGACATTAGCAGCGAAAAATCAAAACACATCTTCATGGCAGCGCATGATATTGAGGTAATTTTAAGTAGGCAACTAGCGGATTGTTTGTCGCTCCCGATTTTTATTGTTGGTCCCAAGGGAACCCTTCTATTCTACAATGAACCTGCTGAACAAATTCTAGGCAAGAGATTTGAACATACGGGTGTCCTGGAAGTAGATGAATGGTCTAAATTATTTCGACCTCAGGATGACAAGGGGAATACAATTCCTCCGGAAAACCTGCCGCTTGTCAACGCATTGAATAAAAGAAAACCTGCCGCTGGCTCTTTTTGGATCAATAGCCTGGATGGAAAATCTCATAAAATTACAGTCACGGCCTATCCGATTATTGGACGGGCAAGAAAGTTTTCTGGAGCACTAGCCATATTTTGGAAAGAAGAAGGTGAAGTATGAAAGTAAGATTGCATGGAACCCGTGGTTCATACCCTACTTCCAATAGGGAAAACGAATACTTTGGCGGTGCCACGTCATGCGTTGAATTAATCAATGGAACGGAACGGATCATCCTGGATGCCGGCACTGGAATTATCGCATTGGGTAGTGAAGAATATTATAAAAACAAAGAGTTTAATATTCTCCTGACCCATCTCCATATGGATCATATCCAGGGACTGGGGTTTTTTGGACATCTTTTCAATCCCAACAATAAGATAAATATTTATGGTCCATCGACCACTTACGAAAGTCTATATTCCAGACTCAATAGATATCTGTCACCACCATTATTTCCTATTCCATTCAGAGATGTACCGGGCAATATAGAGATCAAAGAAGTATTGAATACAGAATTGATAATAGGCTCTTTCAAAATTACTTCGAATTTTATCGTTCATCCTGGCCCCACCGTTGGATATCGAGTAGAAAATCAAGGTAAGGTTTTAACATATATTCCTGATCATGAGCCGATCATGGGATCTATGGAAATGTTTGATGATGATGATTGGCTTTCAGGTTTTGACCTGGCTAAGGATGCCGATCTGCTCTTGCATGACGCTCAATATACATCAAAGGAATATTCGTCAAAGGTAGGATGGGGTCATAGTTCCATGGAGCATGCCGCAGAATTCGCCCACCGGACAGGTGCAAAACATTTGCTGATGACCCATCATGATCCGTTGCATACCGACGAAATTAAAAAAAGGGATTTTGGTGAATTTATGGATAACCATGATTATGATTTCGAAATAGGACTGGCAGTCCAGGGTAGCGAAATCCAACTTTAACCAAGCCACAATAACGAACCTTGAGGTTTTTGTATCACAATTGCTAAATTGAGATATGAAAAGTAATAGCCGCAGAAAATTTCTTCGCTCTTTGTCTACTGGAGTTTCCGCTTCGATTCTTTTGCCGGGGCTTACCATCGCAGACAGTGCTGGATTCTTTGAAGATACACTCCATAAGCTGAATAAAATAGCCGACCCCAGATCGGAAGCGTATTGGGAAACCATAAAATCTCAATTTGAATTTACAGACGGGCTCAAGTACTTTAACAATGCTTCCTTGGGTGGATCTTCCATTCCTATCAGAAATGCTACAAGGGCTTACAGGGATACATTAGATGCCTTTCCTTCTAAGTATATGTGGGGAGGATGGAAGGATGAAAAAGAAGAAACCCGAGAAGCTGTTGCCAGGTTATTTTCTGTTTCATCAGAGGAAATTGCCCTCATACATAACACTACGGAAGGCATGAATCTCATCGCCAGAAGTTTTGATCTCGAGCCGGGAGATGAAGTCGTATTGGCGGATCATGAACACTCCAGTGGACGCATACCCTGGGAAGTTTGGCAGGAAACCAAAGGCATCCATTTGGTGCGGCCTACCCTTCCCATCTTACCCAAAGATGTCAATGATCTTGTCAAAGTTTATGAAGATGCAATCACCCCACGTACGAAGGTCATCTCTATGTGCCACATCGTCAATACCAATGGGATGATGTTACCTGTAAAAGAGGTATCAGAAATGGCGCATGAAAGAGGAATTCTGGTTGCAGTTGATGGAGCACAATCAGCAGGCATGTACAAAATAGACTTAAATGATCTCGGGTGTGATTTCTATGCAGCCAGTTCACACAAGTGGCTTTTTTCACCTAAGGGTGTGGGTGTTTTTTATGCACGTCAAGAAAGCCAAAAACATCTCAGACCATTAATTGTGGCTCGAGGACACCGAGATGATAGTATTCGACGACTAGAAAACTATAATACCAGGAATTTGCCTGAAGTATTGGGATTAGGTGCAGCTGTCAATTTCATCAATGAAATTGGAATAGATAAAATCCATGATAGGACGTTTGACCTTAAAGCTTATTTCCGGGAAAAGATAAATACCCATCCCAAGCTCATATTGAAAACGCCGGCAAGCGACCAATTGTCTGGAGCGATTCAAGTAGTCGAAGTGCAAGGTCGTGGCGTAGCTGAAGCAAAGAACATACTAATTGAAGATTACAATATTGACTGCAGACCCATGTCTGGTTTTGATTTGAATGCATTGAGAATATCGCTCGCCATATACATCACCAAATCAGATATAGATTATTTGATAAATGCCTTATCCGAAATTACGGATTCTTGACAATTTATATTAATTTCAATACTTAATATCCTTTAAACCATATCACTATGAAAACCAATGATAACAATACCACTTTCCTAATCGTGGTCCTAGGTCTTATTATTATTCTTTTCTTTTCCGGGGCAGCCATAGAAAATAAGTATGAAAAACCAATATCAACCGAGGTTATATCGGCCGAACCATTTATTGGAGAAATTTCAATGTTTGCAGGAAATTTTGCTCCCAGAGGATGGGCTTTTTGTAACGGACAAACGCTGCAGATTTCACAATATTCAGCGTTGTTCTCCTTATTAGGAACGACGTATGGCGGCGATGGAAGAACCACCTTTGCATTGCCAGATCTGAGAGGTAGAGTGCCTATCCATGCAGGAAGAGGC
>JAHHJQ010000133.1 GCA_018680005.1 Bacteroidia bacterium
GTCTCAGAATGGATCAGTCCAAGACTTTCGAAGAATTCAGAGAAGCGTGTAATTACAGCCATATCCCCGGAGAAAATATGATCTGGGCGGATAAAGACAACAATATTGGATGGCAGGCTGTAGGTATTGCACCTATTCGGAATACACATAGCGGTATGGTGCCTGTGCCGGGTGATGGAAGTCATGAATGGGATGGTTATCTGGAGATCAGGAAACGCCCGAATCTCTACAATCCAGCGGAAGGATATTTTGCAACTGCAAATCAAGATGTAACGGATCCATCTTTTGAGCACATGAATACACATTACTATCTATGGTCGGATCCATATCGTGGTGGTCGCATCAAGGAATTTTTTGATGCCCGAACCAAGCTGACTTTTGAAGAGATGATTGCTTTGCAAACCGATTATAAGTCAACTTCAGCGAATTATTTATTGCCACAACTTTTTGAATTTAGTTTTATAGATCCAGAGATTAACCGATTGGCTATTGATCTCAAATCATGGGACCGGGTATTGAGCCGAGACTCCAGGCTAGCTGCCATATACGCAATGTGGGAAGCCAATCTGAGAAGAAAAGTTTCTGAAGTAATGATACCCGAGGTGGCACAGGAATATATGAGCCAGATTCAACTTAAGCGCGTGATAGATATAGTAAATGATCCAGTGCGATGGAAATTCCCTGGTGGTGCGGCAGCAATGCAGGAATTACTCAAGTCCAGTTTTGAAGAGGCAATAGAATATTTGCATGACAGATTAGGGGATGATGTAGCGGTCTGGACTTATGGAGATGATGACTTCAAACATATTCTGATGAGACATCCTCTAAGTACAGCTCTGGACGAAAGCATGAAGCCCACTTTTGAAGTTGGTCCGCTCCCACGTGGTGGCAATGCCTATACCGTAGGTAGTACAGGTGGTGCCTGGAATCAACCCTCCGGTGCCTCGTTCAAAGTGATTATCAATACCGGGAACTGGGATAGTTCGGTTGCCATGAATGCCCCGGGACAAGCCGGTGATCCTCGTGAGCCTCACTATCAGGATTTATTTGAGATGTGGGGCAATGACAAATATTTTCCACTCTTTTATACCAGGGAAAAGGTGGAAGCTGCTACTACGGAAAGAATCAGATTACGTCCTGAAAATTGATCTCTATTTGAATTCTAATTCTGGGTTTTTTAAAGAGCTATATCTGAAATTAAAGGTATCCAGGATGTAGTTTTGATGCAATTTCCAAGGTTTTTCTGTTCCTTGTTTCGGAAGTTGATCAATTGCTCTCAATACATATCCACTATTGAAATCGATAATTGGTTCTCTGCCGATATCTCTGGTTATTCGAGGAGTGCATATAGTTGCTCCGTTCTTTTTCATATGATTCAAGAGTCTGCAAGCATATACAGAACTCAAGTCAGCCTTCAATGTCCAGGAGGCATTGGTATATCCTACAAATTGGGCCAAATTGGGCACATTGCTAAACATCATTCCCCTGTAAATCAATAACTCGGATAAGTCTATTTCCTTTCCATCAATTTTCATTTCGACATTTGCCAAGAATTCCATTTTAAGACCGGTTGCGGTAACGATCAAATCAGCTTCCAGCTCTTTGCCCGATTTTAGGAGTAAACCTCTTTCTGTGAATCGAACAATATGATCCGTAACAATACTGGATGTACCTTTTTTGAGGGATATGAAAAGATCATTGTCGGGAACAGCACATAGTCTTTGATCCCACGGTTTGTAATTAGGATTGAAGTGTGTATCTACATCAACGGTATCTCCCACTTCCTTCTTTATCAAATTCATCATAAACTTTTTCAAAGCCTGTGGATACTTTCTGCACAACTTGTAAAAGAACAATCCAAATAGAATATTTTTCCATCTGGAAAACCAATAAGCCACTTTGGAAGGCAATATCTTTCTAAGAAAATTAGCCACCTTATCTTGTTCAGGCATATTCATGACATAACTCGGAGACCTTTGTAACATAATGACATGAGCTGTCTTTTTTGCCAATTCTGGTACAAGGGTCACTGCAGTGGCACCACTTCCAATGACAACAACTTGTTTTCCTTCATATTCGATATCATTAGTCCATTTTTGAGGATGCACGATTTGCCCCTTGAAAGATTCCATGTTTTCAAAATCAGGTAAATAGCCGGATGCATAACTATAATATCCGCTACACATAAAAAGGAAATTGCATGAATATCGTGCTCGCGTTCCATTTCCTCCGACCTGAGTTTCTACATGCCATTTTGAATCTTCAGAAGACCACTCCATTTTGTCAACCTTATGATCGTAATGGATATTTTGGTCTATACCACCTTCTGATGCGGTATCCTTGATGTATTGCAAGATTGAAGGCCCATCAGCAATAGCCTTTGCGTTCTCCCATGGCTTGAAGGAATACCCCAGTGTATACATATCTGAATCTGATCGGATTCCAGGGTATTGAAAGAGATCCCATGTGCCACCCATAGAAGATCGAGCTTCGAGAATTGCATATGGCCTTCCTGGGCATTTCTTTTGAAGGTGATGTGCGGCTCCGATACCCGACAAACCGGCGCCTACAATAATGACATCAAAATGACTGCTCTTCTCTGACATGTCTTGTAAATTATTCCGTCTTAAAAGTAACACAAGTTATAAGGAAAAACTGCCTGGCGAAAGCGACATTCAGCTGGACTAATCCTCTATCAGAACTTCTTTTGCATCTTCTACATATGGTAGTGATTGGTCCGGAAGAAGATCTTCTTTCGGTACCATATTGATTTGTATCCCATTGATCTTCATTCGATGCATCAATCCATCACCAAAGAGGCTGTGCACCGGCATATCCGTTGCAATCTGCAATCCGTAAAAATCCTGGTATGCTTTATAATCAATCCTGGCTTTCATAAATCTGAATACATCCCGAACGGTGTATTCCACCTGATGAATTAAATGTGTCTTCTTGTCAATCCAAAGCAGATACTGATCAACATTTGATTGCGGTTTGTACTTGTTCCAGGATACAAAAATACCGGTACATTCGATACCATCGATTACACGTTCTCCTGCATAGGCTACTGCTGTTGCGGATTGTAACCTTAATGGCAACTCCATAAAATATTGGTAAGTCGGTATCCAGAAAGAGATATCATCATCCTTCTTGAAAACAGGATTGCCACCTCGTTGACGTAGGTAGGGTTTCCAGGCTTGCAAGCCCCACTGCGTGCCATCATCAAATGACAATCTCCCATTAAAAGTATTGGGGATATAATCCAGGATCATTTCCATTTGGGAACTGGGGAAAGGGTGCGCATTTTTACCCATTCTTCCAAAAAATTCATCTTGAAAGGCTACCGTATATGTGGCAATGCTATCCCAATTTTCGATACCATGTGCTTTACCCATTTTCATCAGCAATGCTCTGCCTTCTATGGGTTGAGGATCTTTTTTGACTTGATCAGTTCTAAGATCGGACTTGTAAACAAACATGAAATAAATGAGCCCAAGGATAATAACACCCAGTATAATAGAAATATACTTAACGGACTTCTTCAACCTTACGATTTATACATCATAGATTTCCTCAATATCCCTGTCAAATTTCTCCAGGATCACCCTTCTTTTCAGCTTCAATGTTGGGGTTAGTTCTGCCTTTGAACCATCGGCTTTCACCGGTTCCCAGGGTTGTGAAATCAGTTTGAATTTTTTGATTTGTTCTATATGCGAGAAGTTAGGATTTAATTCATTTACGATCTCCTGATATTTTGCATGTATTTGTTCGTGGTGGCATGCTTCTTCCAGGCCGTGCCACTCTATAGCACATGTTTCGCAGTGATTTTTTAATGCTTCTTCAGAGGGTACGATCAGTCCAGAGACGAACTTTTTGTTTTCACCAACAACCATCATTTGATCTATGAGAATATTCTCCTTGAATTTATTCTCAATAGGTGCTGGAGCAACATACTTTCCTCCGGATGTCTTGAGTAATTCTTTTTTGCGGTCAGTTATCTTTAAGAATTTGACACCTTTATGCTCGATCAATTTTCCAATATCACCGGTACGTAGATATTTTTTATCATCAACATATTTAAATACCTCATCTGACTTTTCTTCAAGGTTATAATATCCCATCATAATGTTGGGGCCTGCAGCCAGAATTTCACCTTCACCGGCACGATAATCTCCCTCAGAGTCATCTATGATGACGTCTACAAAGTCCGCAATAGGACCTACGGTTCCAATCTTTGCTCTCGAATCATCCATCAAAGAATTCACAGAGATCGTGGGTGAGGATTCGGTTAGACCATAGCCTTCACGAATCGGAATACCGGCGGCTGAGAAGACCTGCATTATCTTGGCAGGACATGCTGAAGCTCCGGTGATGATTCCACGAACATTGCCACCAAGTGCCTCACGCCATTTGCTATAGATCAGTTTATCAGCAATGCTATGTTTCCATCCGCTTTGTTTCTTTCCTATTTCATAATCTTTGGTCAGATCCAAAGCCCAGAAGAAAAGCTTTTTCTTTAGTCCGGATAGCTCGAGACCTTTGGAATAGATCTTTTCATATACCTTCTCCAATAGTCGCGGTACTGTTGTAAAAAATACCGGATTGACGTCGACAAGATCTCCTTCCGGTCCACCGAGGTTATCAGTTCCTGTAAAATGAACAGCTGCTGACTTATTGATATATGAATAAATTACACCGCGTTCAAAGATGTGACACAAGGGTAAAAAACTGAGTACAGGATCACCAGCATCTACTGGTAATTCATCTTCAAGGCCATTGACGATACTGCAAATATTGGTGTGACAAAGCATGACTCCTTTAGGATTTCCTGTAGTTCCTGAGGTATAGATTAAGGTAGCGAGATCTTCAGGTTTTACGGCCTTGGCCATTGCTTCCACCTTGTCCAAATGTTCTTCATCATAGAGATCTTCAAAATATTTTTTTCCTTCTGCAGGGTCAAAGGTGTAGATGTCAATCAGGCTGGGAACATTATCCTTGGCCTTGAGTACCTTGTCATATAAGTCCAGCTTACCCACAAAGGCATACTTTACCGATGCATCATTAAAGATGTATTCATATTCTCCAGGAGAAATAGTAGGATAGACCGGTACATCGATGACACCCAGCATCTGACATGCCAGGTCGGTGATCATAAATTCCGGACGATTGGTATAGGTAATAATCGCTAATTTATCACCTGGTTTCAAGCCGAGCTTGAGTAAGCCACTAGCAAGCTTGCGTGCTTCTTCTATGATACGATCGGTGCTATACCATTGCCATTGGCCATCCACTTTTTTACCAAGGGATTTTTCTACAGGATTTTTTGCTTTCTGGGCGAATATATAATCAAACAGTCGTGTTGATTTGGACATCTCTATTTAGATTTTTCGATTATTGAATATTAGAGGGCAGCTAAAATAACAAATGATAGAGATGCGACAATACAGACTTCTTGCTATTTCACAAAGAGATTACTTACTGCATCAGACACGTTTTGATATTTGAACTCAAATCCCAGATTTTTGATCTTTTTATTATCTGCTCGTGTACTTTCCAGCACGACATCTGCCATCTCTCCCATGGCGAGTCGCAAAGCGATTTCCGGAGCAGGCAATAGAATAGGATTTTTACCCAGGCCTTTTGCTACTTCCTGCACAAATGTCTTGTTTTCAAGCGGATGATCTGCGACGGCATTAAAGATTCCGGATGTTGGACTTTCGATAAAGAATTGAAATATCCTACCCAGATCTTCGATATGAATCCAGGACATATATTGTTTGCCATTTCCAAAGTAGGTATTGGTATGGAATCGGAGTGGGAGAAGCATCTTTTCCAATGCCCCTCCTTTTGATGAAAGTACTACGCCAATTCTTAATATTGCTTTTGGAAAGTCACCTGAAACTTGATGAACCGCTTCCTCCCATTGAACACAGCACTGGGATAGAAATCCATTACCTGGTAATGCTGATTCATCCATCCAGTTGGAGCCGCGATCCCCATAGTAGCCAATACCTCCTGCGCTTATATAAATCTGAGGTCGGATACCTAACTTTTGAATATACTTATCCAGGAGGGCTGAAGATTTTGTTCTGCTTTCGATAAGCATTTTTTTTCTAGCAGATGTCCATTTTTTGTCTGCTATCCCCGCACCAGCAAGATTAATGATTACCTGTATGTCTTTGAAAGCAGCTTCATCAATTGACTGTCTATCGATATCCCATTTGAAAGTAGGGTATGGCTTGCCACCTACGGACCTGCTTAACCAACGTACGCTGTGCCCTGCTTCACTTAATAACTGAGAGAGATAGGTGCCTACCAAACCGCTTCCGCCGGCAATCAATATTTGCTTGTTCTTCATCATTAATTAATACTTGCTACTAAGCTAAATGAAGTTCTACTGTAAATGTTTTTTTATAGCTTAGAGTTCTTCCAGATAACCCATTCAACATTATCTATGATATCGTGCCGAAGCTTTTTATTTGTCCTTCTTTGTGGAGCAATTTTCTTTGGTTGCAAACAGCCCTATGAACCGGATGCCGACAATGTCGTAACCATTAGGATTGCAAGTGAGCCAGACAAATTGAATGTATTGTATGCAAGATCTTCAAGCGAAACCAGAATAGCAAATTTAATATTCCCTGCACTGTTGGATATTGACCCCAATACGCTGGAAATTGTTCCCGTTATAGCTGAATCCAGACCAACCATGACGGAGATTACAGAAGGTGAATTTTCGGGAGGGACCAAACAGGAATATCGGATAAGAAAAGAGGCTAGATGGGACAACGGAGATCCGGTATTGGCAGAAGATTTCGTTTTTACACTGAAGAACATCTTTAATCCAAGAGCCGGTTTGCAGGCGGTCAGACCATTTGTGGACTTTGTCAAACAAATAGATGTTGATCCCTCAGATCAGAAGAAATTTACTGTTTACAGCGATTCGAAATACATGATGTCTGAGCTCGCATTAGGTAATATGCCGGTGCTTCCGAGATATATACTTGATCCGGATGGATTGATGGACCAGATATCGCTCGAATCAATTATTTCATCAGAGGCAATGAATTCTGCAGATAGTATTGATCTAATTGCATTTGGTCAACTGTTGACCAGTGAAAAATATAACAGGGATAGTAGCATGCTGATTAGCTGTGGTGCTTATACTTTGGGCTCTTGGGAAACCGGTGCTTCTGTTACTCTGAAAAGAAAAACGAATTGGTGGGGTAATGATTTTCAACACCTCAATGCGGTAATAGAATCGGACCCAAGCAAAATTGTCTATCAATTAGTCAAGGATGAAGCTGGAGCGATTACCATGCTCAAAGACGGGCAATTGGATGCCATGACAAGTATCAATCCCGCTACTTTTAAAAGTCTTGAGGAAAATGCTTTGGCCAAGGATGTTTTGGATCTTTATAATCCGCCATTTCTACAATATTATTTCCTGGGGCTTAACATGAATAATCCAAAACTTGTGGACCGAGGTGTACGAAAGGCATTGGCCCACCTTATTGATTATGAAGCCATAATAGACAATGTCCTATTTGGAATGGGACAGAGAATTGTAGGACCTCTGCATCCGAGCAATTATGGATATGCTTCTGATATCCCTTTACCCGATTATAACCCAGAGAAAGCCATATCTATCCTTAAAGATGCAGGTTGGGAGGATACCAACAACAATGGTACAGTCGATAAAGTCATAGAAGGAAAACGAACGGAGTTATCTATTGATCTCCTGGCCTCTCCCAGCGAGAATTCAAAGAATATCTGTTTGCTCGTTCAATCTTCAGCAGCATCCGGAGGGGTAAAAATAAATCCCGTTTTTAAGGAATTGAGAACAATTGTTGGTGAACATCTGGTCCCAAGAAATTTTGAGATGTATGCCCTGGCCTGGTCTCAACAAGTTGGGGATTATGATCCCAAACAGTTATGGCATTCCGAAAGTGACACCCCGAGTGGAAGAAATTGGTCGGGTTTCAATTTGCCTGAGTGTGATGCAGT
>JAHHJQ010000141.1 GCA_018680005.1 Bacteroidia bacterium
CGCCGGATCTGTTCCAATAATCGTTGCTTTGTAATTTCGGTTATCATGGAGAGTTACCTGAATCTCATCTGCTCCAACGATGACATGATTATTGGTCACCACATATCCGTCAGCATTGATGATAACACCAGAGCCCGAACCTACACGTCTTTGTGGAGTCTGGCTTTCGTTCCTTCTCTGATCGGGTTTTGGAATTTGGAAAAATTCGTAAAAAGGATCGCCTTCAAAAAAATCTCTAAAAGGATCGGGAAGTTGGCGATAGTCCCTTCCGGACTCATTGACAAGATAGCTAGACTCGATGTATACCACAGCGTCCAATACTTCTTCACAAACTGCAGTGAAATCGAGATTGGCCAGACGACCTGTGCTATTTTTTGTAAAAACGGTTTGCTGTGGGACCGAGACATGCTCGACTGTAATTTTCTTGTCTTTTAAAAAGTAATATCCAATGCCCAGTGTGAAGAGACTGATCACTACTGCGACAAGAGCTGATAGCCCGATTGACTTCTTCATCATATTTAATTTTTAAGATTAATAAATGATTGTGATATGACAGCCCGTGGAAACGGGCCGCCATTCTCTGGTGCAAATTGAGGATTATCTGATCTCAATCTTTCTTGGAGCCTTCCTTACGGAATCAAGAAGCTTAGGAAGATGCAACTCAAGAATCCCATCCTTGTATTCTGCTTTGATCTTTTCCGGATCTATGGAATCAGGAAGTGAAAACGATCTTCGAAACGAGTGATAGTTAAATTCTTGTCGAGTGTAGTTTTCTTCTTTTGTTTCGCTCTCTTCCGAGACCTCGCAGCTAATGGTGAGGATTCCATTTTCTAACTCAATGTTGAAATCTGATTTCTTTAAGCCGGGTGCAGCCAGTTCAAGCTTGAACTCGTCGTCCAGTTCTTCAATATTCACCTTTGGCATTCCGACAGAATTGTTTCTGGGGGCGAATACTGTATTGAAGTCCCTATCAAACCAATCGTCCATCCAAGCTGAAATGGATGGCAACAAGCTTTCATTCCTCTTCTTTGTTAGCATATTCATAACATTTAAATTTAAAGGTTAAAAAATGAATTCACGTAAGCGTATTCTTCTGTATCACTAAATATCTACAAACCAAATTCCATTTGATAAAAACCGTCAATATTGCAGAATTGAGGTATTGGTAATGCTTTCGATCTGTCAATTTTACACCAGTTTCCATAAGATGCTGACACTTTTGCCAGGTAGATGTTATGCTAATGCATAAGGTTTTGTTTGCTCTTAAGTGTATTTTTGCCGCGATGAAAACCAGCCCAGCCGTTATTGCCCTGATCTTCATTTTGATAGGATCAGTGATACATGCCGAAGAATCCATTCCTGTTCAGCGCGTGGCTGAAGGATTTCAATTTGACGGGTTTGCTGGAGTAGGGGAATGGGATCATATCGCACCGTTAAACATGACGGTCCAAACACCAAGCTATCATGGTGATCCGACAGAAACAACCGTGATTAAATTGGGATATGACGATACCTATATTTATCTGTCCGGTTCTCTATACGACGAGAATGTCGACAAGATTTTGGTGAGCGATAAACAACGAGATGGAGGTGATGCAAGTACCGATTGGTTTGGAATGGTCATCGACAGCTATAACGACAAGCAGAACTCACTTGGATTTTTTACAACACCAACGGGGAATAGGTTTGATGCCGCCATCAGCAATGATGCACAGGGACGAAATCCTATGAACGTCAGCTGGAATGCTTTCTGGGATGTGCAATCCAATTTAACAAAGGATGGCTGGTTTGTAGAGATGCGGATACCGTTTAGCAGCCTTCAGTATCAGATAGTCGACGGCGAAGTGACAATGGGCATTACTGTGTGGCGCTATATCGGTAGAAAAAATGAAATGCATGTCTGTCCGGATATTCCACCGGATCTGGGAGAAATGGGTTTATGGAGACCTTCGCAGGCCAAAGAATATGTTTTTGAGGGCATTGCGGTGAAAAAGCCATTTTATATCACACCATATGCACTGACCGGATATAACAGATCCAACGAACTGGATGAAACGGAAACGGTATATATATCGGATAACAAATTCGTCCGAGAGGTTGGATTGGATGTGAAGTATGGCATTTCCAATAACTACACATTGGACTTGACTGTCAATACTGATTTTGCCCAGGTTGAAGTGGATGATCAGCAAATCAATCTTTCCAGATTCTCACTCTTCTTCCCGGAGAAACGCTTATTCTTTCAGCAGCGTGCAGGCATTTTTGATTTCGGCATTGGCCGACGGAATAATCTCTTTTATAGCAGAAGAATAGGTATTGATGACGACGGGAATGCTATCCCTATTCTTGGAGGTGTGCGATTGACAGGGAGATCTGGAGATTTTGATGTCGGACTGATCAGTATGCAAACGCAAAAGACCGATGATTTGGTTAGTAATAACTACTCGGTTTTTAGAGTAAAAAAACGGGTCATCAATGAAAATTCTGATTTAGGGGTCCTGGTAACCAATAATATAGATGTAGATGGCAATTATAATGCGGCCTATGGTCTTGATGCTAATATTCGAATCTTCAAAAATGATTTTATCAGCTTGAAATATGCACAGACGTTGGAGAATGATCTCGATTTTGATTTGTTCAATCCCAACCAGTCGCTCTTCTGGTTTAACTACTCCCAACGACCGCGTCGTGGATTTACTTTTGGGGGAAGTATTTCAAGACTGGGATCCGACTTTGATACCAATCTTGGATTTATTGATAGGGATGATTATACGAGATGGGGTATTCGTGCTCAGTACAATTGGTTTAGAGGCAATGATTCTAAAATCCTGAGTCATGGGCCACGAATCGGAGGAGTTGCTCATTGGGACAATGCGGATAATAAACTCAACACAGTTTTCTACGGCATCAACTATACTTGGAATTGGAAAAATGGTGCACGTGTAGAGATCGGAACAAGGTTGCAATATGATAACATAACAGAAGAATTTGATCTGGCTGATGTAGTAACCATTCCGGTGGATGATTATTTCTATCCCAGTGTTCAATTTCAATTCAGTACTCCTTCTAATGCACCGTTCTTGTTTATGGGAGAATTTCAGACAGGACCATTCTATGACGGTGAAAAGACGACGATCAGTTTTGATCCCACGGTCAATGTGTCTTCCAGTCTTAAGCTTACAGCGAATTTTCAATACAACAATGTGAATTTCAATGTCAGGAATCAGCGATTCACCTCACAAATCATAAGGGTGAAAGGCCTGGTGATGCTATCGACAAAGTTCAGTATCTCATCCTTTATTCAATACAACAGTCTGGATCAATTATTCCTTGGAAACATAAGAATGCGCTATAACCCCAGAGAAGGAAATGATCTATTTATAGTGTACAATTCTGATCTAAATGCTGAGCGAGGACTCGAGCAACCACAACTGCCTTTCACCAATCAGCAATCCTTGCTAGTGAAGTATTCGTATACGTTTACGTTGTAGGTGTGAGAGGAATGAGGTATCAGGTATCAGGTATCAGGTATCAGGTATCAGGTATCAGATGCCAGAGAATAGAGAAAGGCAAAAGGCATCTTAATCTTAATGCCTAAATAACGTTGTACGTGCTCCTGGATAATAATGTAGCCAGGGCAAGTATCAATATCAGGCATTGACGCCCGATGAAGAACGTGGACTGATGAAAGAGAGCTTGTTAAAACTCACTTACGCCCTTGCCAATTTTGGTTTCTTTCCTTCCGGAGGAGTAACCTTGGAAGCATCAATGGATTGGGTCTTTTGCTGCAGCTCAACCCTTTCCAATGCCAATTGATTCTGTAGTTGCTTGACGGTCATCGTACTACCATCATGTGACCATCCGGGAGGGCCAAAGCAGTACATAAATTTATGGTACCAGTTCTTCGACTTCTTCATGTCATTCCAGATATCCTTGTATTCATGCGTCAGGATAACTAGAGGATTATAAGAATCTGGTGCATGTACAACACCATATTCAATATCGATTTTGTCATCCAGCTCTTTCCAGGTTCCAAACATCTTGTCGAAGATATTTAGAAAGCCTCCATGGTTTTTGTCCATATACTCTACATTCTGTGCATGATGCACCTGATGCATGGTATGGGTATTGAATATCTTTTCGATCCAACCTAGTTTTGGCACATAAACTGAATGCAGCTGGAATTGCCACAGAGCTTCGATTCCCAAACAGACGACGACCATCTCTGGTGGGAAACCGATAGCCGGAATCCACATATAGAAAAATGGCTTGTATAGTATAGTAAACCAGCCATTTCTGACTGCAGTACCCAGATTGAAATTTTCGGATGAATGATGCACGATATGTGCTGCCCAGAAGAATCGCACCACATGATTTTGTCTATGAAACCAGTAGTAGGAAAAGTCATCTGCCAACTGACAAAGGAACCAAACATACCATGCGTACCCAAAGGATTCATATCC
>JAHHJQ010000173.1 GCA_018680005.1 Bacteroidia bacterium
TCTGCAAAAAAGTAAAAGACAAAAAAATATCGCGTGGGGACTGCTGGCTGGGGGCACTACTTTCACAGTGGTGGGTGGCGCAATAGCTGCCAAAAATATTGAAGTATGCGCCTTTGGCGATTGTGAAAAGTCAAATGAATGGGATGAAGGTAGTATAATAGGAACTATAGGGTTGGCTGCAATGGTAGCTAGTGTGCCAATGTTTATTAGTGCTGGTAACAATAAAAGGAAGGCGGCTGCGATGACTTTTGAATATCGGCCATTACAGTTGGATCCTGTTTTCGTGCGCTATAACCGTGAACATGCCCTGGTATTCAGAATTGCTTTGGAATAACTCAGACCACTTTCGATTTAGTGTTTTATGCTCTACATCCAAAATTCTCAACTCATGAAAAAGCTAATATTCTTAATGATCGCTTCCTTGTTGTTCAGTATTGCACAAGGTCAAAACCAGGTCGAACCTGAACTATCCAGGGAATATTATTTACAAAAGAGTAAAAATCAGAAAACTGTTGCTTTGGGGCTTCTGACAGGTGGGGCAGTGATGATTATAGTAAGTGCCGCAACTCATAAGAAAGGCGGTAGTTTCATATGCGTCACTAATTCTTGTGAAGAACCACCAAATAATGACTTAAGTAGGATTATCGGTAGCGCTGGACTTATTTCTTCTATTGCTAGTATACCTATGTTTATTAGTGCTGGAATAAACAAAAGAAAAGCTGCAGAATTGGCCTATGAGTATCGGTCATTAAAACTCGATCCGATATTGGTCAATCAAGACTGGGAGCATGCCTTTGTTTTTAGGATTGCGCTCGAATAATCTCAATTATCAGCTGAACTTGATCTCATTGTCAACGCTTCAATCTTCAACACATGAAAAAGCTCATATTATTTGTCATAGCCTTCTTACTGTTTACAGTCGCACAAAGTCAAAACCAGGTCAAGCCTGAGCTTTCAAAGGAATATTATCTTCAAAAAAGTAAACGGCAGAAAAATCTAGCATGGGGTCTTTTGGGTGGAGGCATGGCATCAACATTTGTTGCTACTGTTATTCTAAAGGACAATCTTTCATTTTCGGGAGAAACGAGTTCTGAAGAAAACGTTGCCGACGTCTTGTTTTATTTGGGTGTTGGTTCATCGCTGGCCAGTATGCCTTTATTTATAAGTGCTGATATCAATCGTAAAAATGCAGCAAAGATTGCATACGGGTATCGACCATTGCAAGTGGATCCTATATTTGTTAAGCAGTCCAGAGAACACGCTTTGGTATTTAGATTTGCATTAGAATAGATGCTATTCTGAAAACTCTTTTCAACCACCGACTTCTTTTGCTTTACTTTGATCAATTATCCTTGATATTTGATTAAATAAACAATGGTGTCCACACACTTCAAAATCCTCATCGTAACCATAATCTCAGTGGCATGCATCAGTGAAATTCATGGTCAGAACCCAAGCACAGCCCAACCTAACGTAAGGGTATTAGATCATTCCTTCGAAATCCCAGGTCTGGAAAGAAGTCGACAGATTAGGATTTATATACCTCCTGGATATAATGAATCGGACCAAAGCTACCCGGTGCTATACATGCATGATGGTCAGAATCTCTATGATGATACAACATCATTTGTAGGTGAATGGGGTATTGATGAAAGTCTGAACGAACTGTCTTCGACTTCCGACTTGAATCTAATCGTGGTTGGCATTGACAATGGACAAGAAAAGCGCATCCATGAAATGAGCCCATGGGATCACGAAAAATATGGCAAGGCAGAAGGGAAGGAATACGTGGATTTCATCGTCCATGTGATCAAACCATATATCGACAGTACTTACCGCACACTTTCGCATCGGGAGAATACCGGTATTATGGGAAGTTCGTTAGGTGGATTTGTTTCTCATTTTGCGATTTACGCTTACCCGGAGGTTTTTGGAAAAGCCGGTATCTTATCATCGGCTTATTGGTTTGCGGATGAGATATATGCCTTCACTCGTGAAAATCCAGTTCCTAAAGACACTCGTCTATGCATGGTAGTTGGTAATCATGAAGGTGAAATGGTCGAGGGTTCCCGGGTTATGTATGACCTCATTTTAGAAACCGGCCACCCCAAAAACAACATATCGTTTACGATTGATCCGGAAGGCGGTCATAATGAGACTTCCTGGAAGAGACAGTTTGTGGATGCTGTGGTTTGGTTGTTTGGGGAATAGTTGGCTTCGACTCCGCTCAGCCAACATTTTACGACTCCGCTCAGCCAACATTTTACGACTCCGCTCAGCCAACATTATACGACTCCCCTCAGCCAACATTTTACGACTCCGCTCAGCCAACATTGATCGTTCTCACAGACCAAAGTAGGGGACGACTCCCCTCAGCCAACAATTTTATTGAAGTATACATAAGCAATACAGCATTTTAATTTAAGTATCTTTTGCATGCTGATGACTGATGCCTGACTGATGCCTGAGCGGAGTCGAAGGCAGAAGGCAGAAGGCAGAAGGCATCAGCAAACAAATCATATGATCCGAACTATTCATGATGAACCAGACCCCCGGGAACAGATAGGTCAGTGTTTTATATACATATTGCTTTGTGCGGATGGTAGCTATTACACAGGTAGCACCATTGATCTCTGGCGGCGACTATCTCAACATCAAAATGGAGAAGGCGCCAATCATACTAAAAAGAGACTTCCGGTTGAATTGGTTTATTATGAAGAATATTCAAGAATTGATGTCGCATTCAAAAGAGAAAAACAAATTCAAGGTTGGTCCAGAGCGAAGAAAAGTGCATTGATTCACAACAACCAACACCTATTACCTATGTTGGCCGATTGTAGAAATGCCAGCCATCATAAAAATCATGAAGATGACTGACTGATGCCTGACCGATGCCTGACTGATGCCTGAGCGGAGTCGAAGGCAGGAGTCGAAGGCAGAAGTCGAAGGCAGAAGTCAAAGTCAGAACATTAATAATTCCATATCTTCATTGCTCGCAATAATCCAATACTATGAAAAAGATCTACCTACTACCTTTCATCCTCGTATTATCCCTTCCTTTCTTACTTGCACAAGACAAAGACGACCCTTTTTTCGGTGATATGAAACCAAGGAATATCGGTCCTGCCGGCATGAGCGGACGTATCAATGCGATCGATGTAATACTCAAAAATCCGGATCACATTTTTATAGGTACTGCATCAGGTGGTGTGTGGAAATCTGAAAATGGAGGAACCAGTTGGAAGCCCATATTTCAAAATGAAGAAACCTGTGCCGTCGGAGCCATCGCTGTAGATCAACAAAATCCTAATATACTTTGGGTAGGTACCGGTGAAGGAAATCCCAGAAATAGTTTGTCCGGTGGTTACGGACTCTATAAATCAATTGATGGCGGCAGATCGTGGAATCATCTGGGCCTGGAAAAGACAAGACACATTCATCGCGTGATTTTGCATCCTACCAATTCAGACGTTGCATGGATCGCCGCCATAGGTGCACCATGGGGTGAACACAAAGAAAGAGGTGTGTACAAGAC
>JAHHJQ010000185.1 GCA_018680005.1 Bacteroidia bacterium
TTTCTATATAGCACCCTGCTTCTTTCCTGTAATGAAGAGAAAGCATCCTATCTTTTTCAAGATCTCACGCTTGAAGCAGGAGTTACGTTTGAAAACAACCTATCCTACACCGAGGACTTCAATCCCTATATTTACCGAAACTTCTACAACGGTGCCGGTGTAGCCCTGGCCGATATCAATAATGATGGTCTTCTTGATATTTACCTAACCGGAAATCAGGTCGACAACAAGCTGTTCCTGAATAAAGGCAATTGGCAATTTGAAGATATTACCGAAACGGCAGGTGTGTCCTGTCCAGGGGTGTGGTCATCCGGAGCTACTTTTGTAGATATCAATGCCGATGGTTGGATGGATTTCTATGTCTGCAAATCAGGGAAACCTGAAGGGGACAACCGGTATAACGAACTCTTCATCAACAATCAGGATAACACATTCTCAGAACAGGCTGAAAGGTACAATTTGGACATCGAGGGTCTTTCTACCCATTCTGCTTTCTTTGATTATGACAAGGATGGTGATTTGGATGCTTATATTCTAACTAATTCTGCGAGACCAGTAGGCGTGAGTTTTGATCTGATAGAAAATCAACGACAAATCCCTGATCCAAACAATGAAGGCAATAAACTTTTAAGAAATGACAATGGTGTATTCACCGATATTACGCTGGATGCCGGTATCTATTCAAGTGCCATTGGATTTGGTTTAGGCATTACTTTGGGCGACTTCAATCAAGATTCCTGGACTGATATATTTATTTCTAACGACTTTTTTGAACGCGATTACCTCTATATCAACGATCAGAATGGAGGTTTCGAAGACCAGGCAGAAGCCTATTTCCAATCCTTAAGTATGGGATCCATGGGGGCCGATGTGGGTGATCTGAACAATGACGGAAAGTTGGCCCTGATGGTTACAGAAATGCTTCCTCGGACGATTGAAAGAAGAAGGTCAAAAACCATCTTTGAATCCTGGAACAAGTATAGTTTAAATGTTTCAAAAGGTTACCACCACCAGTTCTCGCGGAATGCGCTACAAAGAAACACTGGAGATGGCGGATTTCTTGAAATCAGTCGTTTTGCTGATGTAGCAGCAACGGAATGGAGTTGGGGTTCTCTGTTATTTGACATGAACAATGATGGTTTGCGGGATATTTTTGTTGCCAATGGTATTGCAAAAGACTTGTTGGATCGGGATTATCTCAATTTCATGGCCAATCCGGATGAAGTAAGGGAAATGATTCGTCAACGACAAAATGCCATAGAATCTTTGCTATCAAAAATTCCTTCTGCTCCTGTTCCGAATACGGCCTTTATCAACCAAGGTGATTTTATTTTTAAAGAGCAAGCAGAAGCGCTGGGATTAGGCAAGCCAACTTTCAGCAATGGAAGTGCCTATGGTGATCTGGATAACGATGGCGATCTTGATCTGGTGATCAACAATATCAATATGCCTTCCCAGATTTTTCGAAATAATACTAATAATGACCTCAATAGGAGTCTGAGGATCTTATTGAGAGGTGAAGGTAAGAATACTAGTGCACTGGGTGCTACTATCCAAGCATGGGCCGGGGACCAATATTTCTATTCTGAAAACTTCACAGCCAGGGGATTTCAAAGTTCCGTGGATCCAATTCAACATATTGGTGTTGGCAACATCAACATTTTGGATTCTCTTATGGTGTTCTGGCCTGTGGAAGGCTATACTGTGAAATATGATGTTCCTACAAATGAATTGATCACTATTTATGAAAAAAACAAGAATTTAGATAACACAGTGATTTCCAGACCAGGCAAATCAGTTTTGACCAAATTGGATATTCCACCTATACACCATCGTGAGAATAGCTTCAGCGACTTCGATCGGGAACCCCTCTTGGCACAAATGTGTAGCAATGAAGGTCCTGATCTATCCAGTGCTGATATCGATGGGGATGCCGATATAGATTTTTTTATTGGTGGGGCTAAAGGGGATCCGGCCAAAATAATTTTGTCGCAGGATGGGAATTATCAAATTGTAGATGGTGCATTTTTGGAGGAATTCCAATCTGAAGATGTAACATCGACATTCTTTGATTGTGATAATGATGGGGATATGGATCTCTTTGTTGGTAGTGGCGGACGAGCATTTAGTGCGGCATCTGATTTACTACAGGATCGGTTATATATCAATGATGGGCAAGGAAATTTGAACCATGATAAAAACCGTTTACCTCCGGCCCAATACCATAGTACCAGCTGTGTCGATTGGTCAGATTTTGACGATGACGGTGATCTGGATTTGTTTGTAGGAAGAAGATTTCATCCATTCTATTATGGAAGAGACGGTGGCGGAAAAATATTGATGAATGACGGGAATGGACATTTTGAAGATGTTACCCAACGCTTGGTGCCCGCATTGACTAATATTGGAATGGTTACCGATGCGCGATGGGTGGATCTGGATGGTCAGGCCCCCGAAGAATTAGTAATCGTAGGGGAATGGATGGGCATCGAGGTCTTTAAATATCAGGATTCGAAACTTAAAAATATCACGGACCAATACTTTGACGAGGACCTCACAGGATGGTGGAATTGTCTTGAAACGGCAGATGTAGATAACGATGCCGATCTGGATATCACCGCCGGAAATCATGGCTTGAATAGCTTCATGAAATCTGGTCTGAGAATGTATATGGCTGATTTTGATAGAAATGGAAGCGTAGAACACATTATTTGCGAAAAACGTGGTGACAGGTATTATCCTATTGCCGACAAAGATGAATTGACCAAGCAAATCCCGGGTTTGAATAAAGATTTCTTCTACTATCGGGATTTTGCGAAGGCAGCTATCGATGATCTGTTTTCGCCTGAAATTTTGGATAAAGCCAGGATATGGGAAGCGAATGTCCTGGAAACCTCTTTGTTTATCAATGAAGGTC
Organism: Bacteroidia bacterium; assembly: GCA_018680005.1. Taxonomy (GTDB): domain Bacteria; phylum Bacteroidota; class Bacteroidia; order Chitinophagales; family Saprospiraceae; genus HDS-20. Next base: position 2,918 of record JAHHJQ010000185.1, read on the forward strand.
AATCATTCCGGAAAGTGACGTTACCCTATGAGGCGCAATACAGTGGTATATATGCTATAAAAGGATATGATATTAACGATGATGGATATGTGGATCTAGTGTTAGGAGGCAATCAATACAATGTAAAACCGCAGTTTGGCAGATATGATGGTCTCAACGGGTTATTACTCTATGGATCACCATCAGGTTTTAACGCAGATAATTTGGAATTTTTAGATGTTAAAGGCCAAATTCGCGATATAGAAATCATTCAAGATATTAATAGGAAAATCATAGTTTTTGCAATTAACAATGGAAATGCTGCGATGTATGAAAAGTTGGATTAATTCATTTGCTTTTTTGGTTTGTATAATGACACTTTTTAGCTGTCAACAAACTGAATATGAAAGATTGGTGCAGTCTGAATTAGCTAAGAATATTCGCCTGGATACCATATTTATGGGGTCTTATTTTGGCCAGTCGAGTGATGAATTTTACAAGATTTGTTGGGAGCTGAACAAAAAGGGACTGATAGGGCATGGCCCCAAAAACATGAATGTACAATATCGGATGAAAGTCGAAGAAGGCTCTGATATTCTGATGCTCTACTATCCGGTTTTTGATGAAAGCAAAAAAATCAAAAAAATGGATATGGAATTTAGCTATGAAGGATGGGCTCCGTGGAATGAACAATACCAGGCTGATCAATTGGTGCCTGTTGTTAAAGATTCATTGATGCAATGGTACGGTGGCAACGAATTTTTTGAGTTCGATACAAATGGTGAAAAAATCTTCGTCAAAATTGATGGTAACAGGAGGATTTCCATGAAATCCGATGGCAAACAAAATGTACTCGTGAAGCTGATCGATATGCTTCATGAGGAAAATAGTTAATTCAAATCAAGTGTTTTGGTGATCGTTTGGGTTATCAGAATACAAGTGAAACCTGGAATGAATAATCTGAAATATATAATTTTGATGGCAATAGGTTGCCATATGGGATGTACATCCGAGGTGACCCATGAAGGACCGCTATTCACGCGACTCTCAACAGAAGAAACCGGAATCGATTTCTCAAACGATCTCACCTTTGATGCCAAGTTCAATGTATACACCTATCGCAATTTCTACAATGGTGGTGGTGTATCTATTGGAGACATCAATCGCGATGGATTACCTGATATTTATTTGACAGCCAATCTCAAACCGAACAAACTCTTTCTCAATAAAGGGGATTTGAAATTCAAAGATGTTACCGAGTCAGCAGGTGTCGCCGGTACAAGGGCATGGTCCACGGGAGTGACTATGGCAGACGTGAATGGAGATGGTTTATTGGATATCTATGTTTGTAACTCTGGTGATATTGAAGGGGATAACAAACAAAATGAGTTGTTTATCAATAACGGTGATCTGACATTTACAGAATCAGCAGCAGCATATGGTCTGGACGATAGGGGATTTTCGACACATGCCTCTTTCTTTGATTATGATAAGGATGGAGATCTTGATGCTTATGTTTTAAACAATTCCTATCAATCAATCGCGAGTTTCACTCTCCGCAAAAATGAAAGACCAAAACGAGATGTACTGGGTGGAGACAAGATGATGAGAAACGACGATGGAAAGTTTATCGATGTCAGCGAGCAAGCAGGCGTTTATGGTAGTATCATCGGATTTGGTCTGGGAGTTACAGTAGGCGATGTCAATGGCGATACCTGGGATGA
>JAHHJQ010000186.1 GCA_018680005.1 Bacteroidia bacterium
AAAAAAAATATTTCATAATCATTTAGTTATTGATTGAAGTACAATTAATGAATTGATAATCAGTATTCATCAAATATTTCTTGGATCTTCCGTATATGTTGAGTTTTGGTAAGTGCCAGCATGAGCAATATCCGAGCCTTGTTAGCTGGTAGATCTCTTGCTATGATTATCGGTGAAGATGAGGGTGCATTCCTACGTATACGTCCATATTTAATACTTGAAGAAATGACAACAGGGCGATGATCATTTGGCAGGTTATAAATCTGATTTATCCCATTACTGGTTCTACCTCCGGCAAATGAACTGATTACCAACCCTTCATTATTTCTATTCAGAAAGTAATTAAGTATTTCCTTATCGAAACCGGCAAAATCCTGAAGAATATCAACAGATGGTAAACTATCGAGGTCATACACATCAAAAATGCTCTGAGTTGTATGTGGTTTGACAGGTGATCTATAGAAAATAATATTTTGATTATCTATGATTCCCAGATAACCGGACTCCGGTGGAGGGAAAGCATCAACACGATTATTGTGCATTTTTAGAAGATCCCGGGCTGCACTGATGGTGTTGTTCATGACAACCAATACACCTTTACCTATGGCTTCAGGTGAAATTGACACACGGACTGCATGCAGCAAATTAGCGGGACCATCTGCAGATATCTCGTCAGAAGATCGCATAGAACCTACCATGACTATTGGAACCGGAGAGATATGGGTCAAATTGAGAAAGAATGAAGTTTCTTCCATGCTGTCAGTACCGTGAGTGATCACGATTGCTGTGAGATCTTTCCTTTCTACCAATAAGGTCCGAATCCGTTTTACCAGAGATAACCATATTACGGGTGTCATTTTAGATGATCCAATCCTGACAAATTCTTCAACCTCAATATCGGCATGGTTCAACAATTCCGGAACGGCTTGCACTAATGCCGGACCTTCAACAAGTGGGGCGTCAATTTGGCTGGCTATAGTTCCACCCGTGGTAATAATCAAAACTTTGGGTTTTGAAATATTTTGACCCTGCATATTATAACCGTTGAGACAAAAAATTAGAAAAATTATGGATCTTGTCAACTTCATTTACCGAAGTGATTTTTTCTATTGAAATAAAAAGATAGTCGGGGATGCCGATTACCTTTTTAAAATTCCATGATCATTTAGTTCCCATCATTTGGACCGGATAGAGGACTTCATCAATGAATGCATCGACATCCTGTAAATGATATTTTACAATACCTTCCTTGTATTTTGGAATAGAAGTTTTAACAGCAGTCTGAATACCCTTTAGCTCGGCCCTGCATACTGCGCTGATATCTGAACGTTTTTCTTTGTCATCATTCATCAGCTTTGCAAGCCGCTCAACATGTGCTCGTTGTAGATTCCTTCTATAAGCATCGATCGGTTGAACTTTGACAAGTTCTGACCAACATCCAAATCTAAAATCCTTCATCATTTCGGATAGAGTATACGCCTCAGTTCCATTCAGCGCTTCATTGTCAATCATACGGGCCAAACGGTCTGCCCTCAAAAGATTATTGAGCTGTCTGGTCTGCATGGATCGAATTCGATCGACAGCTCCACTAGGTCGTATATTTTCCAGGATAGACTTTTGGAGTAACCAGGTAGGCGTCGAAAAGACATGTTCGTTCAAAAAATTCATAGATCTTTTCTGCTCCGCTTTATCCAGATGTGTGTACGTAACGCCGGAGTCATCTGTGGTTTTCAACTTTTCGTATACGCCTCCAATGTTGGTCACAACATGACCTGAGAAACGAGACCAAACCCCGATTAATTCACCATACAGTTCATCAAGATCTTCATATCCTTCACCTGAAGTAGCGGTCCACTTAGCTAAATTGGGTGCTACGATCTTCAGATTGGATAGGCCGTATGTACTTGCCACGATCGGATCATCGCCTACACATTCTGTCTGTGAACTGGGATCATAGGAGTTACGTGCTCCAAACAAGAATTTCGGATCTCCATTTGTTGCTCTGATCCATTCACTCAGTGTAGCTTTTTCAGCTTCAGGAGAGTCAGCATAAGGAAGGTATCGATATCCCCAATTGATGGAATAAATATCGTAGGGTCCAAGCATTCTAACCCAGCGCACATCTTTGTCACCTGGTTGCGCTACATAATTGTATCTGGTGTAGTCCATAATGGTAGTCGCCAGCCCCCATTTTTGAGTAAAACTAGCTGATCGTAGAGAATCGGTCGGGAATGCATAACTGGACTTCATATTGTGTGGTAATCCTAATGCATGGCCTACTTCATGAGAGATCACGCGTCTCATCATTTCCCCAATATCTGCTTCCGGGGTGTTTAGTGTACGCGCTGCAGGATTCGCAGCACCTGTTTCCAGCAGGTATCTGTTGCGATAAGAACGGAGGTGATTATGATACCAGATGATATCACTCTCTATGATTTCTCCGGATCTGGGATCCGTTACACTTGGTCCCACGGCATTTCTTGTAGTAGAAGCTACATATCTCACTGTTGAATATCGTGCATCCTCCGGACTCCAGTCAGGATCTTCTTCCGGAGTAGGCGGGTCTTTGGCGATGATAGCATTTTTAAACCCGGCTGCCTCGAATGCTTCCTGCCAGTCTTCGATTCCCTGTCTGAAATAAGGTCGCCATTTGGTAGGAGTGGCCGGATCAAGATAATAAACGATCGGCTTGACCGGTTCGACTAACTCGCCCCTTTGATAGGCAGCGATGTCCTTGGGGACTAGTCTCCATCGTCGGATATATCGTTTGGCATCCGCCTTAAGGGCCTCAGAACCGTAATCGATCTGACCCAGTGTAAACCATCCTACGCGTTTGTCATAAAGTCTTGATTGCATGAGTTCGTCAGGTAACAAATACATAGATTGACTCATTTCAAGAGAAATCGTGGCAGTCCTCGAATTGGAAGGTGGTTCCGTAGCGTTAAACGTCATATCGTGTCTGACTTCAACGTTTTCAGGATAACTCGATATGCGATTGATAAAGCTTCGTTTCTTGTCGAGACCTTTAACCTTATACTGTTTGCGCAATCTTTCTGATAAACCGCTGATAGCCCTTACATCGGTAAGGAATAGATCATTGACTTGGATCACGGCTGCTGTGGAATCTGTATTATAAGTTGCTATCTTAAAAGCAGCGATGACCGGTTCATAGTTATTATGGCGTACAGACAAGTATATGGGCAGACTATCGCTGGCAACACTGTTATAGGACACCGATTTGAGATGAATGCTATTTCGAACCCGGGTCCAGTGAACCAATTGTTCGTTAGTTTTTGAGCCTGCATTGACATATCCACCGCCCAATCCGGCTGCAATTTTGGATATACGACTGACCAGCAGCATGTCCTTATCCAGCAGGGAAAATGGAATTTCATAATAGAATTTATCCCCAACCTCATGAACTTTGAAAAGGCCATCATCTGTAATGGCTTCATCTGTTATGATGTCTTCATATTGCTTTTGACTGGGTTTCTTTTTATCGTCCTTATCCTGGCTATGAAGTGATAGCGTAAAACATCCCATTAGGATGATTACGTTGAGGATTCTGCGTGTTCGAATTTGCATATTGGATTTTTAATTAAGAAAACAATTGTGGAGGTAACACCATTTCAATCTGCTTGTTCCACGGACTCAAATTAGACATTCGTGTCACTTTCTCAAAAAGCCGGATAATATCTTTTTGAAAGATATGACATCTCGTCAATTCAGTGTCGGTTCAAAGGATACACGGAGGTGTTGCACCTTGGGATCTTTTTCAGGACTTAATGTAAAATAGACTCTTACCTTTCCATTTTCTGCAATCAGGTTATAAACTCCTCTCAATTGATTGAAAGGTTCTATGTCTTCCACAGATTGAATATCACCGGCCTTTTCCAGAGTATTCTTTATCTCGGAAATACGTCGTTCGCGTGATTGGTCGGGATAAAAATTTTCTGCCAGAATCTCTGATTCTAATTGAGGGTTCCATGATTGAATCATCTCCGTGATTTGCTTTTGGCGTTGTTGTAGAATATCCGAAGCTGGTAATTTTCGGGGTTCTATCCCAACCGTTTCAAATATCAGTTTTTCCATATCGGTGGAGGGCAGCGGTCCCGTATATGTCAAGTTACCAAATGCCATAATACCGATACCATAATCGGGATAGACGATATAGTTGCTCCCAAAACCAGGAAGTGCACCACCATGTCTTACCCTTCTTATTCCTTTGCAATCCTGGTTGATCCCTAATCCATACCCATAACCTGTGATCATAGGACAAGTTTCCTTATTATAATCTCTTGCCCTTGCAAGCAATCTTGAAAATTGAGGCGTGTGCATTTCCCGAATACTACTTCTTTTGACAGGTCCTTGCTCAGGATCATTTCGCGGGGGCCATGCGGATAAATGAAAACTGACGTATTTAGAAAAATCTGTGATCGTGGTGATCAGGCCACCCATGGCGCCGAAGGATCCATCATGTAATATGGGTTCTAATTTCCACTCTTCATCTTCCCATCGGTATCCAATGGCCAGTTGATCTTCGGGAATCTTGTCGTACTCCCAATAAGTATCATACATACCAAGCGGGTGCAGGATATTTTGGCGGATATATTCCTGATAAGGTATACCAGATACACGACTTATGATATTCCCGAGTAAGGCATATCCGGTATTGCTGTATTCATACGTAAAAGAAGGTGTATTGGAGAATGCCACCCCGGTAGTCATCATATTCATCAGCATTTCATCTTGTTCATCCAGTTGACGATCTCCCCATGGATTGTCTTCCGGAAAGCCCGCAGTCATAGTTAACAAGTTCTGAATATCTATTGGAGGAGCATCAGCGGTCAAATAGGTTAGATCGGATGTCTCGGGAATATATTTTGATATTGGATCTTCTAAACTAAGCTTGCCTTCATCCCTCAATTGGATTATCGCCATTGCGGTAAAGCTTTTAGTCATGGAGGCGATTCTAAAACAAGATGTGGTTGAGGCAGGTAACTCTTTTTCGAGATTGATCATTCCCGTTGATGATGCGATGACCAGCGAATCATCGACTACAACTCCATATGAGACACCTGGAATTTTGCGATCCTTTGCGAGTTCTTCAACCAGGTCATGGATTTTAGATGACTTATCTACCACTTTTTGGATCCTGTCCTGATTTTGATAAAATGGCGCACGATATGCTTCAGAATATTTTGGTTTGGCAGGAGGAGTATGCGAATCAGAACTTTTTTGTAGATCGCAGGATATCAATAATACCAGTATGAGTCCTAGGAGGAATGGTTGTCGCATTGAAATGAAGAATTCGTTTAAATTTCTAAACTACATGATTTCAACATCAAAATGCTTAAAAATCCTTAATGCTCTCAAAGTATTCCATCTACTGGGTTTTCCGGCCTTTTCCATGTCAAAATGTACTTGTCCGGCGTGACTTGCCTGCATATTCCAGGTGCCGTCCTTCTTACGTTTTTTCAATAGTACATCTATTGCAGGTTGCATTCTCTCATCCCATTGAATTCCTGAATATTGGAAGAAATCCAATGCGCGCAAAATGTCATATCGCCATCTTCCCGGGAAGGTCAATTTTAGAAAATCCTTGTTGATGATATTGCCGGTCCTGTCAGAAAGAAAGAGACGATGTAACAGTATAAATTCAATGGAAGATGCTTTGGCTTGGTGTAATTCGTCGAGGCGATATTGATACCCATTTTTTTCATATTCTGTAATCCCCTCCAGGACAGATAGAGTAGAGTGCAAAGAACTGTGCACTGCGCCACTTCGATTGTATTGACAATTGAATCCACCATCGGTCATCACTCCATCCAGGATAAAATCTACAATACTCTTAAGTTGGTCTTCATCCACTTTGAAGTAAGCGGCGTAGTTTAAGAACATTCCATTGACACATATATCGCATTTCTGTTCTTTTCCTATAGGTAGAATGCATCCAATTTGAGACTTTTCGTTATCCACGACAATGGTTAAGGTCTCGGTACAAATGTGATTATCCTGTGGCAGGCAAAGATTCCTGAGATCCAGTAAGGTGTAGTGCGTAGAAATCCACTTGGGCTGATAAAATTTTTGCCCCCAGTGTCCATTTGGATTTCTAAGCGATAAGAATTTTTTACCCCATCCTCCTTTGGCTATTCTTTGCCTAAGATCCTCTCGATCCGTAGCAAGTAAATCTCGATGGACCTGATATTGAATAGAGACATCTCCGGAAAGTAGCCATTTTATGATTTCATCATTGTCCATACCATCAAATTTTATAATCTTAACGTCCTACGGCGCTCACTTTTACGATTCATAATTCCAATCTATAATGTACTTTCTGAATATCAATCGATCAACTACCACAGCCATCATAGTACCTGTAGCATAAGCAGCGATATCCATTAGATCAAAAGTGAC